>CAIYUD010000227.1 GCA_903929325.1 uncultured Opitutia bacterium
CCCGCACCTTCACCTTCAGAGACTTCTTCGATTTCGACTTTATAGCCACGGCGCTCTGCCCAGCGAATATACATTCGGAAGAGCATGTCGGCCCAGTCATTCGACTCGGTGCCACCGGCACCAGCTTTAACCGTGAGCAGGGCATTTGATCTGTCGAGTGGTCCAGAAAGGAAAGAGGCAATTTCCAGATCGGCTACTTCGAGTAACAGTGACTGGGCGAGGGTGGCGAGTTCAACGACTTCGGCATCCGCGGTGCCATCGGGCGATTCTGTGATAAGTTCAGCCAGGGTTTTAGCATCATCGACCTTACGTGAAAATACCACCTGGGGGTTGATGATGTTTTTATGCAGGTTGGATTCCTGAATGACTTTTTGGGCGGACTGTTGGCTATCCCAGAAGCCTTGCTCGCTCATCTTGAGTTCAAGCTCAGCTACGCGCTTCTGTTTACCAGCCACATCGAGGAATTTCCAAAGGTAGCCCGCACGACGTTCCACCTCTTCGAGGGATGCGCGAGTTTCAGGGGGAATATACATTGCGACAAAAGTGAAAGGATAGGGGTAGGGAAGGCAGGTGTGAGGAGCAAGCGGGAAGAGGGCTGCTTGGTAGAGACTAAAGACTAAGGACTAAAGACGAAGGACGGTGGAGACTAAGGACTAAGGACTAAAGCTGAACGGCTGAACGGCTGAACGGCTGAACAGATACGATATCAGCTAAACAGCTAACCAGCTAACCAGTGATCCAGCCAATCCGCCAATCAGCAAGCCAGCCAACCAGCTATCACCGCTAGCACCGCTAACACCGCTAACACCGCTAGTACCGCTAACACTGCTCCTCCGCGCTTTGCGCGGCCCACCTTGTCCGCTTGCTCCCTTGGGGCTAGCTGCCTACCTAAAGGCATGTCTTACCTCGAGGGTTTAGCCATTGCTGACGTCGCCGGGACGACGCCCATCCGCCGTACACTTGAGAACGGTGCAGAGGTCGTTGTCGTCGAACGTCCAGGTTGTGGACTGATGTCCGCCCAAGTTTGGATTCGCACAGGAAGTTTGCACGAGGGTGACTGCCTGGGCGCAGGCCTTTCGCATTACCTCGAGCACATGGTCTTCAAGGGTTCCGCACGGTTCAGTGGACGTCAATTGACCGAACGCGTTCAATCCATCGGCGGCTCGAGCAATGCGTACACCACCTTTGATCGTACCGTCTATTATATTGATGGACCTGAAGACGGTCTCGAAAACGCCCTCGAGACATTGTCGGACATGTTGCTCGATCCTCAATTAAAGGATGCTGATGCCAAAACAGAGCGTGAAGTCATCTTGCGGGAGATTGATATGTGTGCCGATGACCACGACGGCATATTAGCAGAGGCCGCTTTGGCTGAAGCCTTTCGTAGCCACCCAATGCGTCACCCCGTCATTGGACACCATGAACTTTTTTCAGCGGTCACCCCTGATCAATTACGTGCCTACCATGCTGCACGCTATACGACGGATAACATCGTTGTCTCTATCGCTAGTTCTTGTCCCGCTGAAACCGTTTTTGGATTGGTTGAGCGATGGTTTGGACGTTTCAGTCGACGTTCCACCGAGGTTCGTTTGGTAACAGCCGAACCTTCGCCCGCAGTCTCTCGTGGCCTTGTATTGCAACGCGATGTCTCCACCGCCCGCGGGGTGGTACTTTGGCGCACGCCCGGTATTCTCAGCCCCGAATCACTTTCACTTGATTTAATTGCCGGTATTTTAGGAGCCGGACAGAGTTCGTTACTTTGGAAAGAATTACGGGAACGTCGTAAGCTTGTGCATGCGATTTCAGCCAGTTCGTGGGGTATTGAAGACGCAGGAATGATTTGGATTGGTTGGAGTGGCGATGCGGGCACGGACCACGCTCAAGTCGAAGCCGCCATCCAGGGAGTGATTGACGACTTTTTACGCGAAGGTGTGACCGAAGAAGCTTTAGCCAAAGTGCGACGTCAGGCTGTCGTTGGTATGGTTAATGCCATTAAATCCGTCCACGGGGTTGCTTCGCGGGCAGGCTACGCCTTGGCCATCGCGCGTGATGAGCGCCAAGCTCTGGCGAATGCACAGAAGTTGGCCGCACTGAAGGCGGAAGATTTAACCCAAACCGCACGCGCAGTTTTACGTCCCTCGATGCGCACGTCCGTCGCGATGCTACCCAAATCGAAAACAGAAGAAGCGTCACCCGTTGTGAAAGCTGTGGAAGCACCTGTTGCCTTTGAAGTGCGCACCCTCGCGAACGGCATCCGCATCGTGCTACAAGAAGATCGCTCAATTCCCAAAGTTGGTATCGGGATTTTTATGTCCGGTGGTGCTGCCTACGAAAACCCTACCCGCCGGGGCGAAACCAGTTTGCTGGCGACGATGCTGGCGCGTGATACTGCTAAACGCACCCAGGCAGCGGTTGCCGAGACAGTTGATCGCTTGGGCATGACATTCCGTGAGCACGCTTCTCAGCTTAGCCTAGGTCTTTGGGGCGAAGCCTTGTCGGCTGATTTTGATACCGTCGCTGAGCTGGTCGCTGACGGTGTCTTCACGCCTAAAATTGATCCTAAGGTTGTTCTAACCGAACGCGCTGCGCTGGCCGATGCCTGTCGCGAATCTTTGGATGAAGTTTTGGAGCTCGCTCGCCTAAAATTGCTTAAAACATTTTTCGGCGATCACCCTTTGTCAGTTCCTGCGGGTGGCTTGGTGGAGACGGTGGAAGCCATTCAGCCAGCAGATTTAGTCGCACTGCATGGACGACTCATTCGTCCATCAAACCTCGTTGTGGGCATCTGCGGAGATTTCGACCGGAAGACAGTCGAGACCTTTATTGAGAAACGTTTAGCCACGATTCCAGCTTCGCCCTTTGATGCAAAAGTCCTGCCGCAACCCGTTGCAAAATCTGCGACCGTACACAGCGAGCATGTCGATCGCGAGCAGGCGGTAGTCCTCTTGGGTTACCCGCATTGTGGTTTCGGCTCTGAACGTATTGCTGCCGCTAACTTGGCCGAAGAATTACTCAGCGGTATGGCGAGCGGTCTTTTCCACCGTATCCGCGAAGAGAAGGGGCTCGCGTACTTTGTGGGAGCCAGCCGCGTCGAGAGTCGTGACCACGGACTATTTTATCTGTATGCGGGCACGCATGCGGGTGCTGCGGAAACGGTTGCTTCAGAAATGCGCGCTGAACTTGAGCGATTGGCTGCTGGGAAATTTAACGACGGTGAGGTCGCCATGGCTAAACTCCGTCTACGCGTTGCCCGTCGACAAGGCCGTCAGGCTGCTTCCGCGCGCATGCAAGGTGCCATGTTGCGTGAAGTTGCCGGACTCGGTGCGAACTATGACGAGGTATGGGAGGCTAGACTTGACGCCACGGGCGACGCTGATGTCGCCGCCTTTGTTCGCGATTACTTGCAGCCGAAATTTGAACAGTCCGTTACGCTTTTACCGAAGGCGTAATATCGTCGAGCGCTTTGCTTGCACGAATCGCAGACCAGACACCCAACGGAACGAGCAAGAGGGTGAGGAGGAAGTAGTTAGCGTAACCGAATCTATCGGCTAACCATCCCGCCCAGATTCCAGGTAAATAGACTGCACCAATGCCAATGGTCGAAAGTGCGGCGTAGCGTACAGCGGCATCAGCACCTGCCGCCAATCGCATCATCGCTAACAAGAGTGCACAGACGCCGGTACCATAAGCTACGTGTTCAACAAAGAAGAAGCTGCCGATGACGATTGGGTTCTGGGTTGTGTGGGTCGCTAACCATGCAATGCCGATGATCGGGATGTGCATACAAATGCCCAGTGGAACGAGTGAACGGGTGAGTCCAAATCGTGAGATAATCGCAGAACCTAGGATACCGCCAACAGCGAGCCCGCCGATAGCCGTGAAAATTCTCAGGGTTGCGTAGTCTTGATTGTTTAAGCCGAGGCCGCCTGCGGTGATGGGTGCGACGGAAAAAAGCATCAGGATTTTACCGAGGTGTATCTCGCTCGTTCGGTAAAATAAAATCAGTAACAGCACCGAAGGGAAGCGCGTGTCTCGGAAAAGACTTCGCAGTGTTTCTATAAACGGTTTGGGTGCGAGAGCGTCATTGGTAGGTTCACGTCCGAGTGCAAATGAACAGGCCATCAGCGAGGCTGCGCCGAGGAGCGTGGCCAAGAGGAGCGCATCAGCCCAGGCATGTTCGGGGGCATTGCCAGCTTTGGCTGACCAGCCCGCAATCCAGATTA
>CAIYUD010000228.1 GCA_903929325.1 uncultured Opitutia bacterium
CGTTGGTAACGACGATCAGCAAGCCTATCACGATGTCGACGACATCTAAGTCCACGGTGACTTTTGCCATGCCCGACTTTATGCCGAAAGCCTCCTAGGGCTTCGAGTAAAATTTTTTAGAGCAGTCGCACCGAGGACAGACCACCATCGATGCGAAGGACTTGTCCGGTCATGAAGCCGCTGGCAGGTCCGAGAAGATGCTCAGCGGTAGTGGCGAGCTGATCAGCGTCGCCAACGCGCTGCAGTGGATGACGCTTTGCTGCACCCGCTCGACGGGCGTCATCCGCGAGCAACGCACCTGCGAGAGGCGTGTCGGAGAGTGAAGGAGCGATAACGTTAACGCGCACATGTGGAGCCCACTCTGCGGCGAGAGAGCGAGCCAAGCCCTCAACCGCACCCTTCGCCGCAGCGATGCTCGCATGCATCGGCATGCCCTGGGCAACAGCAACCGTTGAGAAAAGCACAACTGAGCCGGAGCCTGAAGCGCGGAGCGCAGGATGCGCAGACTGCAATGCGGCGACCGCGCCGAGGAGATTGACACGCAAGTCGCGCAGGAAGTCATCGGCAGTTAGTCTACCGAATGACTTAAGCGTAATCGTGCCGGGACAGTAAACAAATCCATCGAGGCGCTCAGGCCAAACGAGGGCACCCGGCGATTCGGCATCAAATGGTTGAACGTGGACGCCGAGTTCGGCAAGTGGACCAGCCGTGCGTGCCGCGGCATGGACGGTGTGACCCGCAGCGACGAGCCGTCGGGCTAAAGCGAGACCGATGCCAGAGTTTCCGCCGACAAGTGCGTAGGTACAAGACATGCCAACATCGTCCGAGGTAACTGAACTGGGTCAAGTGACAGGTGAAAAAGACAGTGCGGAGAGGCACCCTCTCGCGCCGCTGGCACCGCTCATACCGCTAGCACCGCTGACACCGCTAAATTAGCTCACCGCTTCTTATCCAAGTTTGCCTTGAGGTCTTCGGCAGTCGGATGTGATTCGACGCCGCCCGCGGGGACTTCTGCTTTCGCAGTCCAGAGGATCGCGTTGAGCACGACCTTGCGTTGCGAATCATTACCCCAAGCGGCGTGGATATGGCCGCCGGTGAAACCAAATGCGCGACCACCGTCTGCACGATCGAATGCCCAACCGACAACTTGGCTTTCTCCCTTTGCCACGCTCGCGCGAACTTCAGGATTTCCTTCATGAGGGCCGTCGGCGCGCTTCATGGTATCGGCACCCGCAACAGCCGAAAGTGTTGGCGTGATGCCCTTCATACCATCGACGAAACGCATGTAGAAGTACCACTCGTCATAGGAGGTGAAAGGCTTTACGCCGCGGCTAACTGGATGGTCAGGTAGCTGTTTGAAGTCGGCGGTCCAGAAAGGATTCACTGACCAGTGCTGCTCGAAATATCCACCGAGCCACTGCTTAAATTCTTTAGCACCTTTACCATTAGAACCGCGACCGGGTGAAGGCGGACGCGTCTTGCCGTCCCAGTGTTCGCAGGCGTAGGCAGGCTCGACTGCATAATGGAGGCAAACAAAGCCGCAGCCCTTGGCCATCTTCTTTGCAAGTTGATCGAGGCGGCCGAGCGCTGGGTGGCCGTTACCGCCGTCGGAGTAAATTAAGATAGTGTCAGCCTTGTCGATGATTTCGTCAGATGGCCACTGTCCGTTAAGGGCAATGGTGACTTCAACCTGGTCGGCCGCGCCTTCGCGCAGACACTTAGCGAGAAGTTGCACGCCGGCGTTGTGCTCGTGTTCGCCTGGTCCGTGGCTGGGACGTCCAGCAACAAGGAGGACTTGTTTCTTCTCGGCAGCACCGAGCGAGGCAAAGAGGAGGAAGGTTAAGAGGATGTGGCGCATAAGGTGTGAGGCTTAAGACCTGCGGGAGGGACGTTTGGTTCCCTTGCCGAAGACCTTATGAAGGTGGGCGAGACCGCGTTTAGGGATATCGTCCTTATGGGGGACAATCGAACGCCAGATAGCGGCGGCTTTTGCAATCACTTCGACGTCGGGCGTGAAGGATTCAATGACGACATCGCCGTCGTACCGAATCGCACGCAGTGC
>CAIYUD010000229.1 GCA_903929325.1 uncultured Opitutia bacterium
CACCGCCACGTACGGCATCCAGTCAGCAGGATTGCGCACAACTTGAAGTACGGTTGCGGGCTTGCCGTCTGCCTGCCCAAAGCTTGATTGATAAAAAGTAAGTCCACCGTGACGGAGTGGCTGGTTCATCGAAATCGTGAACTCGGTCGCAATACCGTTTTCGCGTAGCGTGATGTCGGATGCAAAACGCTTAGGGATATCGGTGCCAGGATGGCGATCGTGGGTGAACTTTCGAAGATCAATAGAGAACGGCAAATAGTCGCGCTTACGGCGAACCGATATTTCCCAGTTCTTGGCACCAAGGGTGATGCGTTGCCCGCCCATCATTTCTTGAAATTGAAGTGAGGCCGCAATTTCAGCGACTTCACTGCCTTGGCTTAGGCGAACAATCACCACAGGGTTATTGGGCTGATTGTCGTCGTATGATGTCGCCAAGGGCTGCAGCCCGAGTGGTGAACGTTGGGCAATCCCTACTGGCTGCTTAAGTTGTAATGCGCGTAAGTTGGGGTTTTGAGCCACTGGCTGCAGCGCGGCATTCGGGTAGAAGTTTAGAACTTCAACACGTACGCCTTCAATTGTTTGAGGCGGAAGTCCGCGCGTGAGCATAGACTCCGAGAAAGCAGTAACGCGGTCTTGCTTGGCATCTGTGGTATCGATGACCACGAGTTCGCATTCTCGGAAAGCTTCGGTGAAATTACGGGAGGCACCTTCAGGGATTACCATGGCCGCCTCGTCTTGGTAATGGGCAATCGCAAATCCGCCGATTAGCAGCAAGACGAGCCCCGCATGGATCAAAGAAATGCCGATGCGCTGCCAGCCTGGGCGATAGTATCGAAAATGTGCAGTGAGAAGATTAACAACGAGTAGGGTTCCGAGTAGAAATCCTCCCGGGAGTGGAAAATGTAATTTAGCTTGAGCGCTCAGCGGGTAGAGGACGCCCCAGGATTCGAAGTAAGCATCTTGGACGTGCCAAACACCCCAGTTTTGTTGGTCGAGTGTTGCTAAAAAAATCAGCAAAATCGATGCAACGAGTAACCCGATGGTTAAACGGATTGATGCGAAAAAGTTAAAGATTGGACGCACAGTGAAGTTTTAGGGCAGTTGGGTGCTGGCGAGGAAAGTCTTAAAGTCTTGGGCCGTCGCATCGATAGCTTGAGTCTCACCAGAGAGCTTAAGAAACCAACTCACCCCGTTTTTTTGTACAGTAACTGCGAGTGTACTGCGTGCTCCATCCGAAGACTGGATTCGAATAAGTTCACCGCGATTTTCACCCACATTCACAAGTGCAATCGCGTCATACATCTCGGCGTTACCTGGGGGTAAGCCAAGTTGACTGCGCCAGCGATTGATATTGGCCATGCGACCGCCGACATCGCCCGGGAAAGCGGTTACGGCAAGATCAGCGGTGGCGCCATTGACGTTAATTTTCCATGAGCCCTTACGCATTGCGCCAGGATCTTGTGCGGTCCAATTGGCGGGCGGTTTGGGAAATATTGGCTGTCCGATCCCGCTGGTTTGAGCAACCAATGTAGGATTGGCTGGCATGGGTGTTGTGGGTGCCGCTACAGCTGCTGTCGTATTCGATTTCGAAACAGAATAAACCCGGGGTTGCTCCGACTTTTCACAAGCAGTTAAGAGGAGTGCTGCGACTAAAAGGGCAAAACGCATACCTCTTAGAAAGCAGGTTACCCACAAGGTTCAACCTAAGTTAAGTGAAAGCTGCATTCAGCAGCCCGCCATCCCCACTAATACCACTAATTAGTTGGCAAAGCGGAATAGGGCGACGTCGCCATCCTTGAAGAGGTATTCCTTGCCTTCGAGGCGGTACTTGCCTGCGTCGCGGGCTGCCGCAATCGATCCCAGTGTTTTTAAGTCTTCGTAAGCTACAACCTCGGCTTTGATGAAGCCCTTTTCAAAATCCGTATGAATGACGCCAGCACATTGCGGGGCTGTCATGCCACTTCGGAAAGTCCATGCACGCACTTCTTTTTCACCCGCAGTGAAATACGTGGCAAGTCCGAGTAAATGGTAAGCACCGCGGATGAGAGCTGAAACGCCCGAATCCGTCACACCCAGTGATGCCAGAAACTCAGACGCTTCGTTGGGTGGTAAGTCGCAAAGTTCTGCTTCAACTTGTGCGCAGATAACAACGGATTCGCAACCATGGTGGTCGGCTACGTACTTACGAACCTGTTGTACGTAGGGATTGTCTTCCGGTTTTGCTAAATGATTTTCTGCGACATTACAGGCGTAGAGAACCGACTTCGAACTCAGGAGCGCAAAGGATTTAAGGCGTGGACGTTCATCGTCGGCAACAGGCAGCGAAGCCGCAGGTTTACCGTTGTTGAGATGCGCAACGAGGCGCGTAAGGATGTCGACGCAGGCAATAGCCTCTTTGTCGCCTGATTTAACCTTCTTCTGATTTTTATCGAGTTGCTGTTCTGCAGATTGAATGTCTGCCAAAATAAGCTCGGTATTAATTACTTCGATATCACGCACGGGGTCGACTTTGCCCATGTTGTGAACGATGTCGTCGTTGTCGAAACACCGTACGACGTGGACGATCGCATCGACCTCGCGAATGTTGGCCAAGAACTTGTTGCCGAGTCCTTCGCCTTTGGAAGCGCCGGCGACGAGACCAGCAATGTCGACGAATTCGATTGCTGCAGGAATGACGACTTTGGTTCCCGCAATTTCCTGGAGAACGAACATGCGCGCATCGGGAACTTCAACCACGCCGATATTGGGCTCG
>CAIYUD010000230.1 GCA_903929325.1 uncultured Opitutia bacterium
GAGCGGGACTTTCTTCCAAGCGTCGGTCAACTCAAGTTCAGGAATGACATACCGCGACTGAGCAATCCATTCAGGTGCAGGGTGTGGCTGGCCATAATACTTCTGGTAAAGCTCTGGCGACCGTAGCCGAAAATCTGCGGATAGATCTAATACGCGCTTACCGGCCGCAATCAGTGGCCGAGCATACTCAGCAGCGATGCCATGGGGTAGCGCCAGGAACCAAACCTCCACAGAGGACTTGGCGCACTCTTCGGGCGAAGACCCGGTGAAGGTGAGCGCAGGGTCCACGATGCCACGTAGTCGAGGCAACTCATCGCTAACTTTTTTACCGGCCAACGAACGGGAGCATACGGCCGAAAGTTTTACCTTCGGGTGCTGAGCGAGCAGGCGCACAAGTTCCTCCCCCGTGTAGCCGGAGGCGCCGATGATGCCGACGTGGATGTGTGACGTTCCCATGGTGTGAGTAAGGAAAAAAGATGGACGGGTTGAAAGGATGAAGGAGACGGATACGAAAAAGGCCCCAAAAAGGGGCCTTGTTTCGTGTATCTCGTGCGGATTAGCGCTTCGAGAACTGGAAGCGCTTACGCGCACCAGGACGGCCCGGTTTCTTACGCTCGCGCATACGACCATCGCGGGTCAGTAAGCCGGCTTTCTTAAGAGAAGGACGGAGGCCTAGATCGAGCTTCTGGAGAGCACGTGCTAAGGCATGGGAAATTGCACCGGCTTGACCGTTAGGTCCGCCACCCGCCACGCGGATAAGGACGTCGACTTGACCTTCGAGGCCAGCGACACGCAAAGGACTGGTAGCAGCCTTAATCAGCGCTTCAGTATAAAGAAGCACGCTGGCAGGACGGCCGTTGATGGTGATCTCTCCGGTGCCACGCTTTAGGTGCACGCGTGCGCTAGCCGTCTTACGACGACCAACAGCAGTGAGAGTAGGATTCTTAGCAGCGCTCATCTTCTTAAATTCAGATTAACCTTTGAAAGGCACAGGGTTGTTCGCCTCGTGCGTATGCTTTTCGCCCGCGAACACACGAAGCTTACGCAGCATGTCATTCGCGAGACGATTCTTGGGGAGCATGCCTTTCACAGCATGGGTGATAATAAATTCAGGCTTGTGAGCGCGCATGTGCGCGACGTTGCGGCGGTAGGCAGTGCCGACCCAACCTGTATAGAACATATACTCTTTGGCGTCTTCCTTCGCGCCGGTAAGGCGGACTTTGTCAGCGTTAATCACGACGACATAGTCGCCGGTATCAACGTGCGCCGTGTACGTCACTTTGTGGCGTCCACGGAGGATGTTAGCAATTTTTACCGCGAGGCGGCCAAGGACTTGGTCCTTAGCGTCTACGAGCACCCAGGCTCGGTCAGTAGCCTGCACGTTCTTGGCGAGCGTGGTCTTCATAAGTCGAAAGTCGGAACATGAGATTTCAGACCCCTCCGTCAACAACCGATTCAGAGAAAATAGGGGTAAATCCCTCAAAAGGTCCGGGAGATCGATACCCCACCCTGGCTGGCCGTGCGATTTGGCCCCTCTGAACGAACCTGCACACCCCCATGTAAATCAAGGGTATAGGCACCTCCCAGCCCTACAGTGAGGTAAACCGTCCCTTCTATATAACTAAAACCATCCACCACCCCAAGGTTACCCCCTAGGCTATCGGCTGCATGGCTGACCCCGACGGTAGGCGAAAAGCTAACGGACCAATCAGCGTTCAGTACCTTCGTATAGTAAAGGGAGATGTCGGCCTGAAGCTCCTGCCGAACAGGGATCCAACGCGCTCCCGCATAAAAAGATAAGCTGCCAGCTAGAAAGTCATGGCCGTACTTAATCGACACTTCTGCTTCTCGCTCAATGGACGCAACGGTTGCGGGGTTGATGCCGAGTTGCTGAATGAAGCCAAACCCGACGCCGACATAACTGGATTCGCTATGACGTTGAATCTCTAGACTGACATAACGTTGATCAAGCCGAGGTGATGCATCGAGCGAACGCATCACGTCCGCATGCAAATAAAGGTTAAGCCCAAGACCCCCAGGCACACTGAGATTCGCATCAGCTGAAAGTAATCCGGTTGTGCCGACGTCAGGCGCACGCCCACGCAACAAAGGCCGGGAAACAAAACCGACTTCAACCGTCGAGTCCGTGTTGCGAGCTACCTCCTCCATCCAACCTGCCCGTGCCGTGGTGATGGCAGTCGCGGCAAGCAGGAGGAGACGTAGCGGCGAACGGTTCATTACATTGCCGCAATAATACCATCCGCGAAGGCCGAGCACTTCACTTCGGTCGCACCTTCCATCTGACGAGCAAAGTCGTAAGTCACCTTGCGCGTACCAATAGCCCCATTGAGACCTTTCAGGATTAGATCAGCTGCCTCCACCCATCCCATATAACGAAGCATCATTTCCGCGGAGAGCACCACGGAGCCAGGGTTCACAACATCTTTGTCAGCATACTTCGGCGCTGTGCCGTGGGTTGCTTCAAAAATCGCGTGACCGGTAAGGTAATTGATGTTTCCGCCTGGGGCGATACCGATACCGCCAACCTGAGCTGCCAAGGCATCGGAGAGGTAGTCGCCGTTGAGATTCAAGGTCGCAATCACGTCGAAATCGGTCGGGCGCGTCAGAATTTGCTGCAAGGTGATATCGGCAATCGAGTCCTTGATGACAAGTCCAGCACCAGGCTTGCCTTCGGGAATCTTGCACCATGGGCCGCCATCAATCTCAACCGCACCAAATTCGCGCTTCGCGAGTTCGTAGCCCCACTTCATGAAGGCACCTTCGGTGTACTTCATAATGTTACCTTTGTGGACGAGCGTCAGTGATTTGCGCTTATTCGTAATCGCATACTGAATCGCCGAACGAATGAGTCGCTCAGAACCAGGCTGAGAAACAGGCTTAATGCCAACCCCGACTGTCTTAGGAGCTTCCGAACCAAAACGGATCTTGGAGAATTCCTTGGGATAGTTGGTTTTCAGGAAATCGAGTGTCTTGAGTGCGATTTCGGAACCGGCTTCAAAATCAACCCCGGCGTAAATATCTTCGGTATTCTCACGGAAGATAACCATGTCGACTTTCTCAGGATGCTTTACGGGGGAAGGAACACCGGTGAACCACTGTACCGGACGAAGACAGACATAGAGGTCGAGTTGCTGACGGAGTGCTACATTGAGCGAACGGATGCCACCACCGGTAGGCGTCGTTAACGGACCCTTAATACCAACCAAATATTGCTTGAAGGCCGTCAGGGTTTCTTCGGGGAGCCAATTCTGCGTCGCCTTAAAAGCTTTTTCACCCGCTAAGACTTCTTTCCAAACAATCTGGCGCTTGCCCGCATAAGCTTTCTTCACGGCCGCATCGATGACGCGGACAGATGCACGCCAGATATCAGGACCCGTGCCATCGCCTTCGATGAATGGTACAATAGGGTGATCAGGAACGCTTAATTTGCCTGCCTGAATGGTAATGGTCTGTCCGGTGCTCATGGGGAGTGGATGGCAATCGGACTAAGCCCTCCCTTCAAGGGAAAACCGTCCCCATTCACCGAGAGGCGACAAATTAGGGAAAAAGAAAAGGATTTCCCTTGGGAAATCCTTGAACCGGCGTGAGCCGGGAGAGATCGCTAGCCAGCTCTTACGAGCCAACTAAAGAAGAATTATTTCTTCTTAGCGGTCTTCTTCTTGGCGGCGCCTTTTTTAGCAGCCTTTTTCTTTTTAGCCATGATGTTGTTTTTGTTTGGGATCGGGGTTGGGTTAGAAGGCAACGCAGACAGCGCTACCCTCACAATTCGCCCTAGACTCACCCGTGCGCTACGCGCTTGACGGGATATACGGGTCCGGAGCTCCGAGGGGACTCGGAAAGACACTTGCAACGACGGCGAGCGTTCAACGTTCGTACGCACCGCATCAAAACGGTCGAGTGCGTGACGAATCGCCTGGCTCAAAGTCGGCATTCCAGACTTTTCCTGGAAGGCGACGACGTTTGCATGGAGATCAGCTGGCAGTGAAACCGTTAAGAGGCTTTCGCCTGAAATATTTTCGGTTTTGTTAGTCACTGCTGCTTGCTTCACGGATGAATGTAGCACTCGAAGTGAATCACGCAAGCGTCTTTTTCATATTTATCACGGTCGTAAAAAGTGACGCGCGGAGAGGAAAATTTCTCTACATGCGTGTGTTATTTGTATCCTATTAACAACTACACATCGTGTCATTGACCACTCGAAAAGTTGTCGTTAGAGTTTTGCAATGCCGCACGACCACTCACATGACGACGAACATGACCATGGCTGGCGCTCACTTGCGCTGCAGTCTGCCATTTGCGCCGCACTCGGCATAGGCGCACTGGCTCTCAAACACCTCCACGGCAATGTGAATGACATTTATGTCTACCTACTAGCCGGCGGTGCTTCACTTGCAGGCGGATGGGAGGCTGCGGAAGAAGGTTGGCACTCCATTCGCTACCATCATCGCATCGATGTACACTTACTCATGCTTCTCGCCGCCCTAGGCGCATGGGCGATGGGCGAATGGGAAGAGGGCGTACTGCTACTCTTTCTCTTTTCTGCCGCTGGCGCGATGGAACACTACGCACTCGACCGTACGCGCAGAGCCGTGGATGCCCTTATGGCTGGCGCGCCAACCCATGCACGCATGGAAGACGGCAAGCTAATCCCTGTTGCCGATTTAAAGCCAGGAGATCGCATCCTACTCCTTCCGGGGGACCGTGTACCGTGTGACGCTGAGCTCATTGAAGGTGCCACCGAGATGGACGAGTCTACCTTAACCGGTGAATCCGTTGCGGTACCTAAGCGCAGAGGCAGCGAGTTGCTCGCTGGCACGCTGAATGGTTCAGGTCGGGTTATTGGACGCGTAATTCGTGCGGAAGCACAGAGCTCGGTTCAGCGCATCCTTAGTCTCATCCGCGAAGCCCAGTCGCGAAAAGCACCCTCACAAAGGCTCATCGACAAATGGGGTGGTATCTATGCCGCCAGCGTGATCGGGGTCTCGGCAATCTTCTTCCTCTACTTGGTCTTCATTGCAGGCGTAGGCATTACATTATCGGAGATGCCTGAAAAGGGCGCTCTCTATAGAGCTATGACTTTACTGGTGGTGGCGAGCCCCTGTGCACTTGTTCTCTCAATCCCTTCGGCGGTATTGGCCGCCATAGCGGCAGGAGCTCGCCGCGGTATTCTCTTCCGCGGAGGTGCAGCTGTTGAGCGGCTGGCTGACGTGCGTGTCATGTGCTTCGATAAGACCGGCACGCTGACACGTGGCGAACCGACGGTTACCAGTCACACCTGTCACCCTGCAACGAGTGAACCCGTGGCGCTCAAAGCCGTAGCGGCTCTGGCGACTGCATCTGCCCACCCTCTTTCACGCTCCGTCTCACTTTGGTGCAAAGCTCAAGGCATCGACCCCGTCGTACCCCAAGACTTTGCCAGCGTCACGGGTGAGGGCGTCCAAGGTACGGTTGACGGCCGTCTCTGGCGGATGGGTAAACGGACTTTCGTCGGCTCACCAGAGCTTCAGGTAACCGCCGAGGAAGGACTCGGTAGTGAAGTATGGGTTTCTGATGGCACCATCCATCTACACATACACCTCCGAGATGAGGTACGCGTCGAGAGCCGGCCTGTGCTCGCGGGTCTCGCAGCACGCGGCGTTCACTGCGTCATGCTCACGGGCGATAAATCAGGGGCCGCCGCCAAAGCTGCTGCTGAAATCGGCATTCCCGAAGTCGCTTCTGGACTCAAGCCATGGGATAAAGTTGAACGCGTTCGCACCTTCTCATCGCAAGGCAAAGTCGTGGCGATGGTGGGTGACGGTATCAATGACGCCCCTTCTTTAGCCGCTGCAGATGTTTCCGTTGCGATGGCTGGTCGCGGAAGTGATGCCGCCAAGGAATCAAGCGACATCCTCCTCGTCGATGATCGCCTCGATAAACTACTCGAAGCCTTCGACCTTAGTCAGCGCACTCGGGCAATCATTCGCCAAAACTTGGTTATCTCGATGGGCACCGTCGGCGTCATGGCCATGCTCACGATTAGCAAAGGCGTGCCACTCTACGCAGGTGTTATCGCTCACGAAGGCAGCACGGTGATTGTCTGTCTCAATGGACTAAGACTGCTGAGCGGCAGACTAAAGCCTAAGGCCTAAAGGATAAGCGAACGCAAATGAAAGGGGCTGCTTTCGCAGCCCCTTTTTCTTGGCACCAGACTTTAGACCTTGGTCCTTAGTCTATACTTCACCGCAGTTCTTTACCGGCACTATCGAGTAACTTGAAGGCTTCGACGTGGTACGTGCCGTCGGCTTTCGTACCAAGCTTCACCTTACAAGACTTCATCATATCTCGGAAGAAGTCACGGTCTTCGGTAACAATGCGATCGAGGTTAAGCGGGTGGAGTACGATATTGATTTCGAGCTCACGATCTGGGCCATAGGTCTCGCGCAACTTACGAATAACACTGAGTAGGCGGCGCTGAATCTCCACTGAAACAGTGCGAGGATTCTTCACTTTGCCTGTGCCCGTACAATATGGACAACGGGTATAGAGGGTCGTTGTAGCGGACTCAGTGTGACGCTGACGTGTCATCTGGAGCACGCCCAATTGTGAGATCGGTAGAATCTGGTGTTTCGCCCGGTCAGACGACATTTCGTCGCACATACGATCAAAGACCTTCTTACGGTCCTTGGGATTCTTCATGTCGATGGTGTCGATCATGATAAGGCCGCCTAAGTTACGCAGACGAATTTGACGGGCAGCCTCACTCACAGCCTCGAGGTTGGCATGGACAATGTAGTCCTTACCATCTTTCGCAGCACCGCGATGACCGCCCGTATTAACGTCGATCGATGTTAAGGCCTCCGTTTCGTCGATAACGATTTCTCCGCCACTTGGCAAAGGCACCCGACGCGACATCAGCTGCTCAATCTGGCGCTCAATATTGTAGCGCTCGAAAACCGGAATAGGGTCTTCGTATAGCGCCACCCGAGAACGTGACCGAGGGGAAATTTCCGCAACCGCTTCCTGGACGGAAGCAAAGTCTGCTGGGTTATCGACGAGAATGCGGTCAACTTCTTCCGTTAAGAAATCTCGAACCGTGCGTTCAATTAAGCCGGGCTCTTGATAAAGCAGAATTGGGCGTGGGCTTGGGGCATTGATTTTTTCAACAATACCCTGCCAGCGACGTAAGAGTACGTGCAAGTCGCGCACGAACCATCGCGCCTGCTTCCCTTCACCTGCTGTACGGATAATGACACCCATGCCCTCAGGAATGGTGAGATTGCGCAGGATGTCCTTTAAGCGATCACGCTCGCGCGGATCTTCAATTTTACGCGAAACGCCGCAGGCGCCGCTAAACGGCATCAAAACAAGGAAACGTCCAGCCAGCGCAATGTTGGTTGTGGATCGAGGACCCTTGGTACCAATTTGGTCCTTAACGACCTGAATAACAATTTCTGAGCCAACAGGGAAAAGCTGAGGGATGTCCTTCGCTTGATGACGAGCTTTACGTTGCTTCTGCTCGGCCGACTCATTGTCGCGGATAAACTCAACCTGGGAGTCGTTCGCTGCAGGCAACATGTCCCAGTAGTGCAAGAAAGCGTTCTTAGGTTGGTCAATATCAACGAAGGCAGCCTTGAGGCCAGCTTCGAGGTTTTGGACGCGCCCCTTAAAGATCGCACCGACCATTCGGTTCTCGTTGCGATGCTCGAGTTCGAAACGTTCCAGCACGCCGTTATTTAACAGGGCGACGCGTTTTTCAAGCGTCTCACTATTAATAACCAGCTCGCGGTAAATTTCTCGATCTTTAGAGAAATGCTTAACGATGCGTTGCAGGAGCGGGAGCTCCTTGCGACGGCCAGCTGCTTCTGCAGCTAACTTATTCGAGTCGACGCCTGAAGGAGGCGTGGCCTCGTGCAAGTCGTCGTGGTCGTGATCGTGTTCGTGTGAATTAGGCTCTTGTTCGTTCATGTTTGGGTGGGTGGCCGTTAGGCCGTGGCTGGAAGCCCCCCACCCTCGCCGCCGGCTGTATGCCGGTGAACGCTCTGGACCAATCCAAGGAGCAAGAAACAGCTGAGGATGAAGGAGCCCCCATAACTAAGGAGAGGGAGGGGCACGCCGGTAACCGGCATAAGATTAAGATTCATACCGATATTAACAAAGATATGGGTACCGAGAATCGCGGCAACGCCGACTGCAAGGTAAGCTCCAAAACGATCAACCACCCGCAGGGCGGTGCGCAAGATGCGCCAAAGTAAAAGACCGTAAAGTACGACTAAAACGATTGAGCCGACAAAACCTTGCTCTTCAGCGTAACCCGAAAAAACAAAGTCATTATGGGCGGCAGCCTCTGGAAGATAGCCTAAGCGAGCTTGAGAGCCTTCGCCGAAGCCGGCACCCGAAAACCCGCCTTTGCCGACGGCAATCAAGGCCTGGCGCACTTGCCAACTGACGCCAACGCCGCGTGGGTCGATGACCTCTGGGGCGACGAAGGCTAAAATGCGCTCACGTTGATAGTCTTTAAGTAGGATAAACCAGGCCTGTTCTTCGTGATCACCACGCACGGCAACGGCTGGATTGCGGTCGCTAGGGTGTGCAAGGGCATAAGCCTCCACGCGCGTTGCATACTCAGAAAGGTCGATCGCGACGAGTGAAAGCAAGACGACGAGAGCTACTCCAACCGCGATAAAGAATCTCCGACTGAGATTGGCGGCAAAAAGTAAAGCGGCTGACAGCGGAATAAAGATGATAGCTGAACCTAGGTCCGGTTGCTTGAAAATCAAGACAAAGGGCGCCAAGGCAATACCCGTCGCCCCTAAGAGCGCCTGCCAGCTCTCATTCAACCGGCCGACATGAGATCGCGCGAGAAACGTCGCTAAAAAAATCAGCGTTGTTACTTTAGCGAATTCCGAAGGCTGGATAGAAAAGAATCCTAAATTAATCCACCGACGGGCTCCATAAACGCTGCGGATGATTGAACCTAAATCCGTGTTTAAGACTGAGCAAAGAAAAATTGGGATCAGTAAGACTAAGCCGCCGAGGTAAATCCACCGGGCATATCGGCGTATTTCTCGGTAATCTAAAACCGAAACCGCCCAATAGGCCATCCAGCCAATAACCATGAAAACAAGTTGTTGCTGATGAAAGTCCGATTCACGGAGAGCCCCTGAAGACAGAATGGAAAAATAGCCGATGACACACAGGGCGGCAATAATCACGACCTGGGTCCAATCGGTAATCCGCACAAAAGAAACCACACCGTCGCGGGTCTGCGTCAGCCAGGTTGATTTCATGGGGGCGGAATTCGCCATAGGTCCAAGTTAGAGACCAACCCGCCGAGCCGCAAGCCGGGGAAAAGGGCTTGCGACTGCGGCCAGTCCGACAAGCCTAGAAACGGACCCTTAAGGCCATGGCCGTAGCTACCGACCAAAACATCATTGCCGCTGTGGCCTTCTCATCAGGGGGGATTGTAGCCTATGCCGTCGCCAAGTGGCGGGAGACAACCCTCAACGAAATGCATGAGCGGCGCTTGCGGACAGAAGTCGAAATTGCGCGGCGCGAAACCGCCGCCGAAGCCTCGGGTCTAAAAGCGCTTGCTGAATCCGAAAGCACTGAAGCTCGACGTCTCGTCGAAGATGCGCGTAAAGAAATCAACGAAGCGACGCAGGCGAAAACCAAAGCTGTCGCAGAACAATTACGGGCACGTCAAGAAACCCTGCGCCTGGCAAACCTCCCGATAGAGGAATTACGCAAGGCAGCTATTGAAGCCATGCGATCAGACTGCGTAACCGAAGCCCGTCACCTGCACGATAGCATCCTCAGCGAAGCTGAAGATCAAGTTGCTGGTGAAGCTCGACGACGACTCATCGCAGCGATGCAACGACTCGCACCCGTTGTCACACAACAATCCACAGCCGTTTCCGTTTCCATTCCTAGCGAAGAAATGAAAGGGCGTCTGATTGGACGTGATGGTCGTAACATTCGGACCTTCGAGCAATCCACCGGAACTTCACTGCTGATTGATGAAACGCCCGATGCGGTACTCATTTCTTGCTTTGATCCTGTCCGCCGAGAAATCGCACGCATCGCCCTCCAGGCCGTAGTTTCAGACGGTCGTGTCTCCCCTGCCCTTATTGAAGAATACGTCGCCACCGCACGCACACGTGTGATTGATTCTGCCCGTCAACTCGGCCGCGCGGCTGTACGCGATCTCGGACTTCCACCGCTCGAGCCCATTGTCGAAGAATTACTGGGCAAGCTACACTTCCGACTTTCTTCGAACCAAAATACCTTAGACCACTCCATCGAAGTTGCCCGGCTGTGCTCAATGATAGCGTCCGAGCTCGGACTTGATCCACTCCCTGCTAAGCGCGCCGGCCTGCTCCATGACTTAGGGAAAGCTATCGAAGCAGAAGCAGAGAGCAGCCATGCGCTCGCGGGTGCTTCACTTTTACAACGCTTAGGAGAAGATCCGCGCGTCGTGAATGCAGTCGCCGCTCATCACCGCGAAGTTGAACCAGAATCCGTCTACGCACCTTTAGTGATGATCGCGGATACCATAAGTGGATCTCGCCCAGGCGCACGTAGTTCGAGCATCGAAGGACTCATTCGACGTCAGCGCGGCTTAGAAGAAATCGCTCTCGGCTTTACGGGAGTCTCGGAAGCATTTGCAGTGCAAGCCGGGCGTGAACTTCGCGTGATTGTTCAGCCAGAGCAAATTGACGATGCCACGGCAGGTGATTTAGCCCGTCGTATCCGCATTCAAGTCGAACAAACGCTGAGTTTCCCCGGAACCGTGCGTATTGTGGTCATTCGTGAGCGTCGGTTCATGGATGAGGCGCGTTAAGACCCGTTTCCTCTTGCCCCGTGCGATAGCCCCTGTCATGTAGGAGGTTCGCGACATTCTGTCGCTACCTCTGCTGGCTCGGGGATATGTATCCCCTTCATCTGCTAGCTACTATCGCGGCTCACGCCGCACCACAAACGTCCTCCGCCTAGCGCTGGACCACAGACCCAAGAAAACATGCAACCCGAAGATACCTCGGCCCAACCCGCCGAAAACCAAAATGCCGCCGCTCCTGCGCCGGAAAACCGCCCCAGCCTCCGTGACGCTAAGCTGGAAAGCGCCCACACCGAACTCCCCCCGATGTCCGTGATCGGTGGCTCAACAACCCCAACCGCTGCACCTGGACAGATTGCTCAACCTAAACAATACGGTCGTCGCGGTGCGCCTAACGGCAACGGCGGCAATACCGGCAAAGGAAATGTACGGCCTAACATTGGCGCGATTACTAACCCTGCTGACTTAGTTGAGAAACTCTCGGGCAATGCAGCTCAAGGTTACGCCGGCGGACAAGAGCGTCGTGAAGAACGTCCTCGTTACGAAGATCGTCCTCGTCGCGAAGAACGCCCTCGCTACGAAGACCGTCCCCGTCGTGAAGACCAAGCTCCTGGCAGCAACCCTGCTGAGGCCCCATCGCAACCTCAAGGCGGACGCACTGAAAGCGAACTTCGTGCGGAACGCGAATACCGTGCAGCTCGCAATGATCGTGGTCCACGCGGTCCTCGCCCAGAAGGCGAACGTCGTGAACCTCGCAACGAATTCCGTGGCGAGCCCCGTGGTGAACGTCGTGAGCCTCGTAACGAACAACCTCGTGGCGAACGCCGCGAAGGTCGTCCAGAGCGCGCTCGCATTCAAATCGAGCCTGTCGTCATTCCCCTTCAAAAGCCGACAGGCCTTTGGGCAAGTATCACTCGCTTCTTTGCTTCTCTTTGGGGCATTCCAAAGCGTGCTGAATTCATTCCTCAACAACGCCCAGGAGATAACCATCGTCGTGATGGGTATCGCCAAGATGGCCGCCGTGACGGACGTCGCGATGGACATCGTAGTGGCGGTCGACCACGTGGCCCTGGCGGTCGCGGTCCCGGCAGTCGCGGACCTCGCCCCTATCAAGGCTAACTGAAATGGGGGCGCTCAAGCGCCCCCTTCCTTTGTCTCTATGCTCCAGGTCGCACGCATTATCGGGGGTCGCCGCTTACAGGGCGAAGTGCGTGCTGCAGGATCGAAGAACGCGTGTTTGCCGATTTTGGCCGCCACGCTGCTCACAAGCGATGCCGTGACGCTTCGCAACGTCCCCAATCTGAGCGACGTCCAATATATGCTGGAGATCCTTCAGCATCAAGGCGCTCAAGTCTCTCAACCCGCGCCTGGCACCTGGGTTGTCCGCGCGGAAAACGTAAGCCATCGTACGCCTTATGATCTCGTTCGTAAGATGCGTGCTTCGATTTGTTTACTCGGCGCGCTTGTCGGTCGGCTGCGTCGCTGCGAGATTGCCCTTCCCGGTGGCTGCATCATCGGCCCGCGGCCGATTGACCTTCACTTGAAAGGACTCGCACGCCTTGGTTGCGATATCCGTCACGACGCTGGCTACGTACATGTGGACGCAAGTAAAGCCCGCGGGGAATACGTCTTCCTTGGCGGTCGCATGGGCTCAACCGTATTAGGCACCGCGAACCTCGTGATGGCGGCAACCTTAACCCCTGGCACAACCCGCATCGACAGCGCTGCCTGCGAACCGGAGGTTGTTGATTTGTGCAACATGCTTGTGCGCATGGGCGCGCGGATCGAGGGCATTGGTAGCCCAAGTCTAAGTATTGAAGGCGTTGAACGACTTCACGGTTGCGAGCATACCGTTATTGGTGACCGCATTGAAGCAGGCACATACCTGGCCGCAGGTGCGATTACCGATGGCGATGTAACCGTACGCGATATCGCCGTTGAGCACCTTGGCGCATTTCTCGACAAGCTCGAAGAATCGGGTGTCAAAATTCAAACAGGGAAAAATTTCGTGCGGGCAATTGGACGTCCAACAAAACCCATCGAAGTCACCACTCAACCTTTTCCAGGTTTCCCCACTGATCTGCAGGCACAAATCATGGCCCTGCAACTCACCGTCAATGGACTGACCACAGTCACCGAGCGCATCTACCCTAACCGGTTTATGCATGTACCTGAATTACAACGTATGGGCGCGCAGATTGATATCGAAGGCGCCACTGCGATCATCAAAGGCGGCCGGCCACTTTCGGGTGCACCCGTTATGGCCTCTGACCTACGCGCCTCCGCTGCCCTTATTCTCGCAGGACTTGCCGCTACAGGCGAAACGTGGGTTCAACGCCTTTACCATCTCGATCGTGGCTACGAAGCATTTGATGCCCGACTCACTGCGCTCGGTGCAGACATTCAACGTCTCCCTGCCAGCCAACTCCCTTCAGGCTTCGGCGAGGAGTAATTAGACGTTCGGCAACTCGCCCGTGCGATCGGGAGGCGTTAAACCGACAACCTTCCAACCGTGTTCCGTTAAGACGCGGCCTTGGGCCGTGCGCGCAAGGTAACCTTCTTGAATTAAAAACGGCTCATGAACTTCTTCTAAAGTTTGAGCGTCTTCGCCAACCGCCATCGCAACCGTGGTCAACCCAACAGGCCCACCACGATACTTTTCGGCAATCGCGCGGAGCACGCGATGGTCCATCTCATCTAAGCCGTGCCGATCGATTTCTAAAAGCTCGAGTGCAGCTGACACGGTCGCAGCATCGGCAAGACCCTTTGCGCGCTCCAAGGCATAATCGCGCGTAAAACGTAATAAGTTATTAGCTACGCGCGGCGTACCGCGACAACGCGCCGCAATCGCTTCTGCGCCACCAACACCAAGCTTTACGCCCAATAAGCCCGCAGCTCGCTGCACGATGCCCAACAAGTCTACTTGACTGTAGTAATCGAGACGCGTTTGCAGGGTGAACCGATTGCGTAAAGGGGCTGTCAGCAGTCCTGTACGAGTGGTTGCCCCGACAAGTGTGAAGCGTGGTAAATCTAAACGCACGCTGCGCGCGTTGGGTCCTTGATCGATGAGGATATCAATTCGGAAGTCCTCCATCGCTGAGTAAAGAAACTCTTCGACGACTTTAGGGATACGGTGAATCTCGTCGATAAACAGAATATCCCCGTCTTGCAGAGACGTGAGTAAGCCCGCCAAATCAGCGGCCTTATCAATCACTGGCCCTGAAGTAACACGCACGGGCTTACCCATCTCTTCTCCAAGGATGAGGGCTAAGGTCGTCTTACCCAAGCCCGGCGGACCGTGTAACAAGATATGATCAAGGGAACGGTTCTCGCGTTTAGCTGCACCAACCATCACGCGCAGGCGTTCAACCGTACGGTGTTGGCCAGCAAACGTATCTAAATTGGGAGGACGCAGAGCGGCATCCAATGCTGAGTCACGCCGCCCCAATGCTTCACGCGCTTCACCTGAACCTTCGGGGGACTTCGCCATACAAGCCAACGTGCACCAGTCGGCCCTTAAGGCAACTCCTCACGCTCTCGACACCACGCGTTATCTTATGCACGCTACTATCCTATGGGAAAACGCTGGGTCATCAAACTGGGTTCTGGTCTATTGACCCGCAAAAATGGCAGTGTCGACCGCGCACGTATCCGTGACATCATTGATCAGGTAGCTGTACTCCGCCGCAAGGGACACGAAGTCGTTCTCGTCACCTCGGGTGCGATTGCCGCTGGCATGACAACGATGGGCTTAAAAAAGCGTCCAAGTGAAGCCCGCGAGCTTCAAGCCTGCGCCACAGTGGGACAACCCGAACTCATGGCAGAGTACCGACGACACCTCGGCCGCCATAAACTTCTCGGCGCACAATTGCTTCTGACCTACTGGGACCTCGATAGCCGCACTTGCATTCGCAACGCACGTGCCACGCTTGATTTCTTACTCTCTCAAAAACGGTTCATTCCAATTATTAATGAAAACGACGCTATCGCGGACGAAGAAATCAA
>CAIYUD010000231.1 GCA_903929325.1 uncultured Opitutia bacterium
CGAAGCATCCGCAATCTTCACATAGAAATAGTCATGATTCTCATTATAGGCATTCACGATCCGGATGCGGAAAGGCTGTGAATTGCCAAAGGCGCAGTAATCAATGCGATCGACGAAAACGTGACGGAAAACGCGCATACCCCCTTCGCCACGAAGGGATGCGTAGGTTTCCAGTAAACCTTGCGAGAGCGATTCAAGTTCATCCTGCGGGTAGGCTACTGTTTCCCACAGCGTATCCGTGCCGTCGCGCTCTATTAAAGGTACAGACTGATTGTAGCCACGGAGACGTTCGTAAGAAACGGGTAAGGTTACCTCCCGGCCTTCTCGGGCGAGGTATTCACGCAAGCGTGGGCCAATCGGAACAGCGGGCTTTCGCTCCGTGCGGAAATCAGCTCCTGCGCCAGCGGCATCCATCGTCAGTCGAGGTGAGGGCGCAGGTGCGACTCTTCTTCAGTCACACGTAGCGCTTTGGATGGATCACATTCTGCCCGGTAGGCCAGGAAGGACGTGCGGTGTTTATCCCAAACAGGCCAAAGCAGCGTGCGATCGGTTTCGGGGATTTCGATTCCGTTAATAGCTTCACGGGTGAAGAACTCAAAGCGACCTTCTGAAATTTCAGCCGGCAACGACGAAATATTTTTCCGACACGTAAATAAAAACATCAACCAATGGCCGGCACCTTCGTAGCCTCGCTCGCTAACCATGCCGAAGAGGTGTAAATCTTTTTCAGTAATCACCAGTCCTGTTTCTTCATTCACTTCGCGCACAGCGCACTCAAATGGAGATTCACCCTGAGCCATCTCTAGTTTGCCGCCGACAGGACTCCAGCAGCCCTTGTTGGGCGCTTTGGTTCTGCGGATAAGCAGTTGGCGACCATGCGCGTCTTGCAGGAAAATAAGCGCGCTAATTTTGAAAGGGAGGGCTGTAGAGCCAGCGGACATACCATGACAGTTGGCGGGTCACCCAGCCGGGACAACCCCGGAGTGCGAGAGAAGCGGTCAGCAAGGCATGGTTGATCGAGCAATGGCAGAGCGCGACTTGCAGTTTTGCTCGAAGCTGGTCTTTTGGAGTCTCAAACGATGCCTGAACTCGCCGAAGTGGAATATTTCCGGAAACAGTGGGATGGTGGCCTTGGGCAAACCGTTGCCAAAGTTTTCCTGAATGCAAAAGCAAGGGTCGGACGTGGCATTAACGCTAAAGCCATGACCCGAGCCCTCGTTGGGGCAAAGTTCATGCAGTCGACGGCTGCGGCCAAACAGATAGCGCTTTGTTTTTCAAACGGAGCTTGGATCGGCGTGCACCTTGGGATGACTGGGAAACTTGAAGTTAGCGCCACGAAACAAAAACTCCGTCGGCACGATCACTTCAAATTAACCCTCCGCAGCGGACGTGAGCTCGTCTTTGTCGATCCGCGGCAATTTGGACGTATCCAATTTTGGCCGGGGCCCGAGACGCCTCCATGGTGGGCAAAAATTCCGCCCGCAATTTTATCGCCAGAGTTCACCCCTGGAGTTGTTGCGGTCTTTTTGCGAAGGCGCGCTCGCACAACGATTAAGGCCGTGCTGTTAATGCAAGAGCGCTTCCCGGGCATCGGTAATTGGATGGCCGACGAAGTTCTCTGGCGGGCGGGCTTTCATCCTCGCGCCAAAGCTGGAGATTTTAGTCCACAAGCCGTGCGCAAATTACACCGCACCTTAAGAGAGGTCTGCCGTGATGCCTTGCGTGTCATTGGTAAGGATTGGTCGGATCCGCCTGACAGCTGGCTCTTTAACCATCGCTGGGAAAAGGGAGGGCGTTGTCCGCGCACCCGTAGTCCATTGGTACGTGCGACGATTGGCGGACGTACCACCTGCTGGTCACCGCGTCGGCAGGTGCTCGGTGCGGAACGCCGTTGACCGCAGTCGTTGGATGAGGAGCGTCCAAGCATGCGCGTGACCGGTGGCAAAGCTCGAGGCATTCAACTACGCGTCCCCTCGGGACCGGTGCGACCTGCTACCGATTATTTACGCGGTGCAATTTATAACTCTTTAGCGTCGTTTATTCCGGATGCACGCGTGCTCGATCTCTTTGCGGGTACAGGTTCGTATGCACTGGAAGCCTTAAGCCGGGGCGCACGTTCGGCTGTATGCGTGGATCGGGCGACAGCAGACGTCATTCGTCACAATGCCACAGCAGTCGCTAAATCTATGGAGTTAACCGAGCTACCCCTCGAAGTTATTACCGGCGACGCTCTGGTTTTTACGCCAACGGCTGCCGACTTTGATTTAATTTTTGTCGACCCACCTTGGGAACTCTGGGAGCGCGAATCGCCACGCTTGGTAGGTGTCGCCGTTGCCGCAGCCGCACCGCATGAATCGACCCGAATTATTTTCGAAGCGCCCGGAGGTTTTGCGGTGCCAGTTCCTGAAGGCTGGCGCTTGCATAAAGTATTGGGCAAAGGCAAAGGTCAGCCTGCAGCGACAATTCTTCGTCGCCTCTAATTAAACAATCGGGCGGTGAGGGCGCCAGGCGCCGAGTTGCGCCAAGAGCATGCCGCCGCCAATCAAGCACGCTGCTTCAACCCTGAGTACGCGATCGCCTAAATGACGGAGCGTCCAGCCAGCGCCTTTGAGCGCTGCACGTTCTGTTGTATCCCATCCGCGCTCTGGACCAATAGCGATGGCCGCATGAGTGGCTCCTGCACGCGCCGGCTGTGAGCCGAGAGGGCCATCTGCTTCGTAAGGATCGAGTGCAACGCGTATACCCGCGTTACTGGAAAGCGAAAGTGCTTCAGCGAGTGAAGGTGTGTGGATGACTTCGGGAATTAAAGTCGAGCAAGCTTGCTCCACGCCTTTATCGAGAAGTTCTTTCCATTCATCCGTCGACCAAAGCGAACTAGTCGCATAGGCAGGATCTCCCTTGGCAGGTTTGAAGAAAATAATCCGACTCACACCAAGGCTCGCAAGGTCGTGAAGAATTTTTCGCGCAGATTGTGGACGTGGTAATCCTACCAAGATATCAATGGGCAGTTTCTGTTGAACGGCGTTTTCCCAGCGAATGCCAAACGTAAGCTTCGGTTCGACCGTTAAGATTGTGGCGATACCACGTCGACCATTGCGCACGCCGACGTGTACGGTGGTTCCGATATGTGCCGTCAGTGTTCTTAAGAGGTGGCGAGCGCGAGCATCGTCAGGGCGTAAACCTTCTCGGGCTTCCACCTCAGTCATTAGCATCAAATTCATTAGTAAGCGGAGGGTAGGGGTAGACTTGCCCTTACTGCGAGGGTGGAAAAGTCTCCCCGCTTGCCGAGGGCGACAGAATGCTTAGGCTTTGCGTTCTATGGACCTGCACCAACTTCGTCGCGAGTACACCTTGCACGGGCTCGACCGCAATGAACTCGCTGCAGATCCGATTGCCCAGTTCCGTCTGTGGTTTCAGCAAGCCATCGAGGCCAATCTCCATGAACCCAATGCCATGGTGCTGGCGACGGTTTCCGCCAAGCAGGTCCCTTCAACGCGCGTCGTTCTCCTAAAGGCCTTTGATGACCGCGGCTTTGCTTTCTATACGAACCTTCAAGGGCATAAAGCCCGCGACCTAGAAGCCAATCCGCAGGCATCGGTCACTTTCCCTTGGATTGAATTTGAACGCCAGGTGCACGTTCTTGGCACGGTTGAGCACATTTCAAGAGAGGAGACGGCGGCTTACTTTCAAACCCGTCCATATGGTAGCCAGCTCGGGGCTTGGGCATCCTCGCAAAGCGATCCGGTGGCAGATCGGGCGACCCTAGAGGCGCGGCTTGAACAATTAAAAATAGAACACCCAGAGGGCAGCGTGCCCGTGCCCCCTTATTGGGGCGGTTTGCGCATAAAGCCTCAGAAAATTGAGTTTTGGCAAGGCCGGCCTAATCGCCTGCACGACCGCTTTGTCTATCAAAAGACCCCCCAGGGGTGGTCGATTAGCAGGCTTCAGCCGTAAGCCACACCCTATAAGTTTATCTTATAGGCAAAAGGGGGTTTTCCTAACTCCAAGGTTGCTCCTGCGCACAGTGTTGACCCTTGTCCAAGGCTCCCTTCTCCATTGGGGGAGCCTGTCGCATGAAGCGTTCCTTTTTCACCCTCCTTCTTTCTCCGTCCCTGCTCATGGCTTCGAGTGGCGAAGGGCATGAAGGTGTTTCGGCAACAGCGACAAAACTTTTCGATATCGGTGGATTCCCTGTTACGAATTCTGTTCTCACAACGTGGATCATTGCGCTGCTCATTATCGTCGCGGTGCGCTTAACCGTTGGCACACCGAAATTAATTCCCGGTAAAGGTCAGGCGATCGTCGAAGGCATGGCACAAGGCCTGCGCGATGCCCTGGAGCCGATCGTTGGCAAAAAAATGATCGGGAAAGTTTTCCCCGCACTCTGCGCGTTTTTCGTATTCATTTTATTAATGAACTGGAGCGGCCTGCTCCCAGGTGTGGGCACGCTTAAATATCAAAACGGTACGGAATGGGTTGATGCGATTCGCCCAGCCAACTCCGACTTAAACACCACACTAGCGCTCAGCATACTCTCGTTTGTTTTCTGGTCTTATTTCGTCTTACGTTATGCCGGTCTCAAGGTGCTTGTCTTCGATCTTTTTGGTAACAAGGCCGACAAAAAAGAAATCGGTTTACCGATGTGGATTATGCTCAGCTTTATCTTCATCGGTGTGGGCGGCATTGAAGTCGTCTCCATCCTCTTCCGCATTATTTCCCTTTCCTTCCGACTCTACGGAAATGTTTTCGGAGGCGAAAATTTAATCCACGCCCTCGGCAATACCGCACCCTACGTTGTGCCCGCGCTCGCCGCGATGCTCGAAGTGTTGGTTGGCCTCATTCAAGCATTCGTCTTCACGCTTCTTTCCGCCGTTTATATCGGCCTCATTTGTAACCACGAAGGCGGACACGACGAAGAGCACGCCCACTAATTTACTTTCGCGGTTAGCGACTTGCTGGGACTCCCCCAAGCGGCCGACTGAGAAAACACCCAAACAACACAACACACATATGATCCTCGCTGAAATTACCGGTTCCCTTCCTGCTGCTGGTGGCTGCCTTGCGGCTGCTATCGGTGTAGGCATGATTGGTGCCAAAGCTGTCGAATCCGTGGGTCGTAACCCTGAGGCCTCCGGCAAGATCCTCGTCCAGTCCATTCTGGGCATGGCTCTCGCTGAAGCGGTCGCGTTCTACGCGATCTTCCTCAAGGCCCAAGTATAAGTCAGTTGTGGTGCGGCCCCCGCAAGGGGGGCCCGCCACTTACCTTTACCTAAAGCGCAGAATTTATCGCCATGACCTTCCTCCTCGAAACCGCCCACGGCTCCGCTGAAAACGGACACGCCACCAATCCTGTTTCCGAATTGCTCGGCAACTTCGGCGTTGATGGTCCGCACCTCACCGTCCAGCTCATCAACTTTTGCATTCTCGCTTTCGTTCTCTGGAAGTGGGCGATTAAGCCAGCACTTGGTACCCTTGAGCAACGTACAGCGATTATTGAAAAAGGACTCGCCGATGCTGCTGCCGCCGAGAAGCGCCTAGCTGAAGCCAATAAAACTGCGGAAGCGCGCCTCAATCAGGCCGCTGACGAATCAGCCAACATCCTCGCGCAAGCACGTGCAGCTGCGAAACAAGTTGTCGAAGCTGCCAAAGCTGAGGCTGTCGTTGCGACCACCGAAGTCATTCGCCGCGGCCAAGAGGCCATCGAAGCCGACCGCCGTCGGATGCAAGTTGAATTCCGTACCGATGCAGCGCGTCTCGTTGTCGAGACCGCCGCCAAAGTCCTCGAGCAATCGCTCGATGATGCCACCAAGACGCGCCTCAATGAGGCTGCGACGAAGCAACTCGCTCGGTAATTTTTACGATGTCTCCCGCTGCTGCACGAGCTGAAGCCAAGCGCCTCCTGGCGCTCTCCCTTCATGAGGGCGTGGTTTCTTCGGAGCGAGTCAGCGCAGTAGTCGCAGCTATTTCCAAAAAATATTCAGCTCACCAACTACGTCCCGTTTTGCGTGCGTACCTCGCGTCGGTTCGTCGTGAGATTGCGCGCAGCGAAGCGCGTATTGAGCATGCGGGACCATTGGCAGCGAACGATGCTGCTGCGATTGCCGCTTATTTTACCAAAACACTCGGGCGTCCTGTCAGCCCAGTAGCAACGCGCAAGGACAGTCTCCTTGCCGGATTTCGTGTGCGCGTCGGCGACGACGTCACCGATCTCACTTCCGCCCTTCGCCTTGCCAACTTGGTGAAGGCGCTTTCCTAAAAATTTCCAACCCAATCCTCTACACTTCCTACAATGAGTAACGCGATCGATCAGATTCAAAAGGCCATCGCTGGCCTGGACACCCGTGCGGGCAAGTCCAACGTCGGCACCATCGTCACCCTTGCGGACGGTGTCGCCGCCATCGACGGCCTCTCCGGAGTCATGATGAACGAAATGATTGAGCTTCCCGGCGGCCTACAAGGCGTCGCCCTCAACCTTGCTGAAGACACCGTCGGCTGCGTCGTCATGGGTGACATCTCTAGCCTGAAGGAAGGCATGGAGGCAAAGACCACCGGACGCCTCCTCTCGATCCCTGTTGGCAAAGGCCTCCTCGGACGCGTGGTGGATGCCCTCGGTAACCCTGTCGACGGCAAAGGTCCTATCCAATCAACCGAGCGTTACCCTGTCGAAAAAATCGCTCCAGGTATTATTCCTCGTAAGTCTGTCGATCAACCGATGCAGACAGGTATCATGGCCATTGATGCGATGATCCCTATCGGCCGTGGCCAGCGCGAACTCATCATCGGTGACCGTGCAACCGGCAAAACCACAATCGCTATCGATACCATCATCAACCAAGCCAACGCTAATCGCGTCGGTCTGGCTTCAGGTGATGCGAAGTTCCGCCCCGTTTACTCCGTCTACGTAGCTATCGGCACAAAGAATTCTTCGATCGCGCGCACCATCGGTACACTCGAGAAAGCTGGAGCGATGGAGTTCTGCGTGATTGTCGCCGCACCTGCTGCGGACAACGCAGCTAATCAAGTCTTCGCACCATTCTCCGGCACCGCTATCGGTGAGTGGTTCATGGAAAACGGCATGGATGCACTCATCGTGTATGATGACCTTTCCAAGCACGCAGCAGCTTATCGCCAAATCTCGCTGATCTTAAAGCGTCCTTCGGGTCGCGAAGCGTATCCTGGTGACGTCTTCTACTTGCACTCGCGCTTGCTGGAGCGATCCGCTCGCTTGGCCGGCAAAGGATCCCTCACCGCACTGCCAATTATTGAAACCCAAGCTGGCGACGTTTCGGCTTACATTCCTACCAACGTGATCTCGATTACGGACGGTCAGGTCTTCCTCCAGACTGACTTGTTCAATCAAGGCATCCGCCCAGCCGTCTCGGTGGGTCTCTCAGTGTCGCGCGTGGGTTCAGCCGCACAAATTAAAGCCTTCAAGCAAGTCGCTGGTAAGGTGAAGGGCGAGCTCGCACAGTATCGCGAACTCGCTGCCTTTGCTCAATTCGGCTCAGACCTTGATGCGCAAACGAAGGGCATCCTTGATAAGGGTGACCGCTTCGTGGAGCTCTTCAAACAGCCTCCCACTGCACCAAAGTCTGCCGAGATTCAGTGCGCATTGATTTGGGCGATGCAAAACGGCTTCTTCAATGATGTTGCCGTCAAGTCCGTCCAAGCTGCCGCGCAGTCACTACAAGCACACTTCGAATCCACAAAAATTGGCGTCCTCACAAAAATTCGCCAAGGCGAGAAGATTGATGACGCTGGTGCCGCCGAGCTCAAGAGCGCTTGCGACACTTGGCGCCGCGGATTCAAGGGCTAAGCCACTCCCTCTCTGAACGCACGCTATGCCTAAAGGACTTCGCGAGATCCGCAACCGAATCAAATCGGTTAAGAGCACCGGTCAAATTACCCGTGCCATGCAGCTCGTCGCGTCCTCGAAAATGAAGCGTGCCCAAGACGCAGCGAAGGCGAGTCGTGATTACGCGGAGTTGCTCGGCGAAATTCTCGACACCGCGTTGAGCAAGGCTGGCGAATTCTCGCATCCACTCTTGAAGAAGCGCGAGGTTAAGACGCGCGGCATCCTTTTAATCACTCCGGACAAAGGTATGTGCGGCGCACTCAACGGTAATCTTACCCGCGTCGCTTTTGAAATTCAGGGCGCAGCCTTTGTGACCATTGGCCGCAAAGGTAAGCAAGCGCTCGCCCGGGCTGGCCGCACACTGCTTGCCGACTTCCCTGTTTCCGACCGGGCCAACTTCAGCGAAGTCCGTCCAGCCGCCGAATTCCTTATCCAGGCGTTCCTCGACGGCAAAGTAGACACCGTTGAAGTGCTCTACGCTTACTTTAAGAACACCCTTGTACAAGCGCCGCGCGTTCAGCGTCTCTTGCCTGCAGATGGCCTCGTCCAACAAGCTCGCGAATTGAGAGCGAAACTTGGTTTGCCAGAGCCGAAGATTGAAAGCGACGAGCGCGACATGATTTTTGAACCGTCCGCATCGCACATCTTAAACGAACTTCCCGGACTCTTCTTCAAACAAGCCGTCCACCAAGCCGTCCTCGAGTCGAAGGCTTCGGAACACAGCTCGCGCATGGTGGCAATGAAAGCCGCCACGGATAACTCCAAGAAAATCGCCGCCGCACTCTCCCTTGAGTATAACAAGGCCCGCCAAGCAGCGATCACTCAGGAAATTCTCGAACTGACCGCAGGCGCTTCCGCCCAATCTTAATTTCATCACCCAAAACCACCTAATCTTTTTTAACATGAGCACCACCGGCACAATCACTCAAGTCCTCGGCGCAGTCGTCGACGTTCAATTCCCCTCCGACAAGGTCCCTGAGATCTATAACGCTATTCAGATCGACTACAAAGTTGAGGGTAAGCCCACGCGCCTCATCCTCGAAGTGCAACAGCACTTGGGTAACGGCCTCGTGCGCGCGGTCGCGATGACCACGACAGAAGGCCTCGTGCGCGGCACACCTGCACTCGATACGGGATCCCCGATCACCGTCCCTGTTGGTAATGCTGTTCTCGGCCGCATCTTTAATGTTACCGGCGACGCCGTGGATGAGCGCGGTCCTGTGAATGCCGAGAAGCGTTACCCCATTCACCGCTTACCCCCACCGCTCACCGAACAAGCTACCTCGGCCGAGCTTCTCGGAACGGGCATCAAGGTCATCGATCTCATCTGTCCCTTCGTGAAGGGCGGTAAAGTCGGCGCCTTCGGTGGTGCTGGCGTCGGTAAGACTGTCGTCATCATGGAGCTCATTAACAACATCGCGATGAAGCAGGGCGGATTCTCCGTCTTCGCAGGTGTCGGTGAGCGCTCACGTGAAGGTAATGACCTTTACCACGAAATGTCCGAAGCAGGCGTTATCGACCAAAAGGATCTCTCGAAGTCCAAAGTGGCTCTCGTGTACGGTCAAATGAATGAGCCACCTGGCGCACGTATGCGTGTTGCGCTTTCCGCTCTCGCGATGGCTGAGTTCTTCCGTGACGAGCAAAACCGCGACGTCTTGCTCTTCGTCGACAACGTCTTCCGCTTCTCTCAAGCCGGATCCGAAGTGTCCGCACTTCTCGGTCGTTCGCCTTCGGCCGTGGGTTATCAACCAACCCTCGCATCGGAAATGGGTAATCTCCAAGAGCGCATCACCTCGACGAAGAAGGGCTCCATTACGTCCTTCCAAGCGGTGTACGTTCCTGCCGACGACTTAACCGACCCTGCGCCTGCGAACACCTTCGCTCACTTAGACTCCACCGTCGTTCTCGAGCGTCGTATTGCCGAGCTCGGCATTTACCCTGCAGTGGATCCTCTGGCATCAACATCCACAGCTCTCGCACCTGAAGTCGTTGGCGAGCGCCACTTCCGCGTTGCCCGCGGCGTTCAAGGCCTCCTTCAGCGCTACAAAGATTTGCAGGACATCATCGCCATCTTGGGTCTCGATGAGCTTTCCCCTGAAGATAAGCTCGTCGTCTTCCGCGCTCGTAAGGTGCAGAAGTTCCTCTCCCAGCCATTCCACGTCGCAGAAATCTTCACCGGCTCCCCTGGTAAGTACGTTTCACTCGAAGACACTATCCGCGGCTTCGAAATGATTATCGCTGGCGAGCTCGACCACGTGAACGAAAACGACTTCTACATGAAGGGTGGCATCGACGAAGTGATCGCTGCTTCAGAAAAAGCTAAAACGGTTAATAAGTAAGTAGATGCCGCTCTCCCTCGAAATCGTTACACCCGACCGCCGAGCCTATCAAGGCACAGCGGATTGCGTGAACTTGCCGACGGAGATGGGTAGCATCGGCATTCTCCCTGGACACATTCCACTGACAGCGGTGATCGCTGCCGGCGAAGTCATTGTCACCTTGGGTGGCAAGGTTACGCGCCTCGCTGTTGATAGCGGATTTGTACGCATTGTTTCCGATAAAGTTTCCGTGGTTACAGAAGCGGCGATTGACGAAGCCAAGATTGACCTTCGGGCAATTGAGCAAGCGGAAGAACGCGCTCGCGTAGCCGTCGAAGCAGCCCGTGGCCAAAAAGAAATCGATCCTGCGGAAATTGCGAAGATGGAACAAATTCTGCGCTTTGCGGCTGTGCAGCGTTTAGTGAAGGGTCGCACGTCGCAAGGCCTCACAGATTAAGGGCTTCCGCTCGCCTTCCACTGTCCTTTGGATATATTGGAAGTCTTCACATGAGTGCAGAAATCTCTCCTGCGGAACTTGCCGATAAAGCTGTAAAGCTTGCGGCCGAATTACTTTCCGAGGCAAAGAAGCATTTGCAGCCCAAAGACGCCGCGGCAATGGCCAGGGTTGCGCGAATGATGGAAGATCCATCTGGCAAAGCCCTCACCTTCGCACTCTGTGACCGCGTCTTTCGTCCACGCAGTCAGACAGGCGCAGCTAGGCAGTTCACAGGGATTGTTCGCGACCTAGGTATACCGCGATACTTGGACGTCGTTGATCGGACGCTCTTCGGCGCGGGTGCGCTCGCCGCACATGTACTGCCTTGGGTTGTGATGCCACAAGTTGAGCGACGCCTACGCGACGAGACCGCTGCAGTTATTCTCCCCGGAGAACCGCGCGCTCTCCGAAAGCACATTGATCGCCGCGGCGCACAGGGCGTCCGACTAAACTTAAATCGTTTAGGTGAAGCCATCCTTGGCGATGGCGAAGCCGCCCATCGTCTCGCTGCCAATCTCGCCTTATTGGCCGATCCGCGCGTCGACTATATTTCGGTAAAAGTTTCCGCGGTTTGCTCGCAGGTTTCTTCCCTCGGGTACGAGCGCTCACTGAAGGATATTCAAGAGCGTCTCCGGATCCTTTACCGCGCAGCAGCCGCACATACACCGCCCAAGTTTATTAACTTGGACATGGAAGAATACCGTGACCTCGAGTTAACCGCTGAGGCCTTCATGCGCACACTCGAGGAACCTGAATTCCTCAAGCTGCCTGCCGGGATTGTTCTCCAAGCCTATTTACCTGATGCGCACTTAGTGCAGCAGACGATCGATGCGTGGGCGGCAAAGCGAATGGCTCAAGGTGGCGTCGCCATCAAGGTGCGTCTCGTGAAAGGCGCCAACCTCGCCATGGAGAAGGTTGAAGCGGAGTTGCATGATTGGCCGCAGGCACCCTATGCAACAAAAGCCGAAGTGGACGCTAACTTTAAGCGGATGCTCTTGTGGGGCTGTGACCGCGAGCGCACCAAACGCGTACGCATGGGCGTTGGCTCCCACAATCTCTTTGATGTAGCTTTAACGCTCTTGTTGCGGGAGGCGCGCGGTGTTTCTGACCGAGTTGAAATCGAAATGCTTGAGGGCATGGCCCCTCACCAAGCGGAGGCTGTACGTCGTCGAGCTGGCTCACTCCTTCTGTATGCGCCGGTTGTGCCTCGCGAAGATTTTGGGTCAGCGGTGGCTTACCTTATCCGGCGACTCGACGAGAATACATCCGACGGCAATTTTCTCCGCGACCTTTTTGCCCTCGAGCCGGGCACGCCTGCGTGGACACGACAGCGTGAGGCTTTCTTGGCTGCAGTGAGAGATGCTGAAAAAGTTTCCGTAGGGCCGCGTCGTACCCAAAACCGAAACGTCGCACGCAGTGGCTCCGTGGATACGGGCAATACATTCCATAACGCAGCCGACACAGACTGGACCTTGCCAGCGAATCGCCAGTGGATCACCAAGCACCTTGTCGACATCTCTGCTAAGAAAATTGAAGTGTCGCTGCAGATTGCCGGGGCTGATGCCGACAATGGTTTGAGTGGGACGGGTCGCGATCCTTCGCGCCCTGGCGTTATCGCTTACCGTCATGCAGTGGCCACCGCCGCAGATGTTGAACGTGCCCTAGTTGCCGGAAAAGCAGCCGTTGGGAAGCTTTCAAATGAAGAACTGAGGACTGCGCTGTGTCGCGCGGCCGAAGTTTTAGAAAAGCGTCGTGGAGAAATTGTTGCCGCCATGGTTTTGGATGGTGGTAAGACGGCAGGAGAGGCCGACGCTGAGTTCTCCGAAGCGATCGACTTTGCGGCCTACTACGCTCGCATCTTTGATGATAAAGCTGCATGGCGTGGTGCACGTCATACGCCCTTAGGCGTGATTACCGTGACACCGCCTTGGAATTTCCCATTCGCGATTCCATTGGGCGGCGTTGCCGCTGCTTTGCGCGGTGGTAATGCGGTTATCTTAAAACCCGCACCTGAAGCCGTCCTCTGCGGAAGACTTGTCTGCGAAATTTTCTGGGAAGCAGGCGTCCCGAAGGAACTCGTGCAATTTGTACCAGCTCCCGACAACCAGATTGGCCAGCAACTGATTGCTGACCCACGCGTGGCTGCTGTGGTTTTAACCGGCGCATCTGCAACCGCTGAACTCTTCCTGTCATGGCGCCCCGACTTGCACTTACTTGCGGAGACGAGCGGCAAGAATGCGCTGATTGTCACCCCTGCCGCCGACACCGACTCAGCCATTAAGGACATTGTGAAGTCTGCCTTTGGTCATGCGGGGCAGAAGTGCTCAGCCTGTTCGCTGCTCGTTCTCACAGGCAATCTCGGTAAAGACGCGGCCTTCCTCCGACAATTACGTGATGCCGCCGCCTCATTACGCGTTGGCTCCGCATGGGATTTGTCGACGACCGTGCCGCCGCTCATTCGCGAAGCGGACGCAACTCTCTTGCGCGGCTTAACTCAATTAGAGCCCGGAGAGACTTGGTTACTTGAGCCGACGCAGGATAAACAAAACCCTAATCTTTGGACACCAGGCATTCGCCTTGGAGTTAAACCAGGATCATGGTTCTTTAGCGCAGAGTGTTTCGGCCCCGTGCTTGGGATTGTCAGTGCGCGCGACCTTGATGAAGCACTTACCATTATAAACCAATCCAACTTCGGTCTGACGGGCGGTATTCACACGCTTGATCCACGGGAGATTGTCCAATGGACATCACAGGTGCAGGTCGGGAATGCTTATATCAATCGCCCCATCACCGGAGCGATTGTTCAGCGCCAGCCCTTCGGCGGCTGGAAGCGATCAGCTTATGGCCCTGGCTCCAAAGCAGGCGGACCGCTTTATGTCGCTTCGCTGTGTCGAATGGAGAACGACCCATCGGCAGATTTAACGTCACATCTCTCAAAGGCAGATCTCGCTGCACATGAAAGCGTATACGGTAAGGACGCGGAAGCGGCTCACTTTGCTTTATCGCTCGCTGACTTCGAAAAACCTGTGGACCCATCGGCATTAAAAGCGGAGGCGAATGTGTACCGCCGCCTTCCCTTAAATAAGGCCATCCCTGATGCGACTCCTTACCTTCGTCTTTCTGCTGGAGCAAATTCAGAGGAGTGCTACCGAGCCCTGAAAGTTGTTTTAGCCATGCGCCACGTTTGGGTGGTGAGCGTTGATCCTAGTCATGACCCTTATTTGATTGAGCGCGTCGCTAAGGTTGCGGGCTTCTGTGAAGTACAGCCCGAGGATGAGTTTGCTGAGATGATTCAGCCCCATGCACGGGTGAGGGTCGTTGGTCGGGTTGGTCCTGTCTTGCGTGAGGCCTGCCGCGTTCATGGCATCCCCCTCTTTAATGGGCCGGTTACCAACTGCCCGCGCCTTGAGTTTCACCCTTATTATCTAGAGCAAGCGCTGAGCGTCACCCGCCACCGCCACGGAAATCCACTACCCGACCCCCGTGACCCTGTTGTTAGGGCAGGCTGGGACCGCGCTGGACTTCTCAGCGGAGGCGCCTAACCCTTTATTCACGACCATGAAGGCACTCGTCAAAAAAGAAGGCCGCGAAGGTCTTTGGCTGATGGATATCGCAGAGCCGACTATCGGCCCGAGCGACGTCCTCATTCGTATTCGCCGCACATCCATTTGCGGAACCGACGTCCATATCTGGAAGTGGGATGAGTGGGCGGCAAAGACCATCCCTGTTGGGATGCAAGTCGGCCACGAGTACCTCGGCGTCATCGAAAAAGTTGGCTCGGACGTAAAACATTTAAAGATTGGTCAACGCGTTTCCGGCGAAGGTCACATTGTTTGCGGAACATGTCGCAATTGCCGCGCGGGCCGTCGCCATCTTTGTCCAAACACCAAGGGTGTTGGCGTGAATCGCCCTGGAGCATTTGCCGAGCTCCTTAGTCTGCCTGCCGAAAATATCGTGCCGATTCCGGACGACATTTCGGATGACGTTGCTGCAGTTTTCGATCCACTCGGAAACGCTGTCCACACTGCACTCTCATTTGATCTCGTGGGCGAAGACGTACTCATCACGGGTGCTGGCCCGATTGGCATTATGGCCATCGCCATCGCCAAGGCCGCCGGAGCCCGCAAGATTGTCATCACTGACGTCAACCCCTGGCGCCTCGAGCTCGCTCGCAAGCTAGGCCCCACGGCTGCGGTCGACGTCTCTAAGCAGAACCTTACGCAAGTGCAGAAGGACCTCGGTATGACCGAGGGCTTTGATATCGCCATGGAGATGTCCGGCAATGCGCGTGCGCTCGATACAATCCTCGACAACATGGCTTGCGGCGGGCGTATCGCGCTCCTCGGTATCATCCCTGGCACCGCTGCGATTGATTGGAATAAAGTTATCTTTAAAGGCCTTCATCTCAAAGGCATCTACGGCCGCGAGATGTATGAGACCTGGTACAAGATGATCGCGCTCGTTCAGTCGGGCATGGACATCACCCCTGTGATTACCCATCGCCTGCCTTATGGCGGTTTCGAAGATGGCTTTAAGGCTATGCTATCTGGACAGTCCGGCAAAGTTGTCCTCGATTGGTCCAAGATTTAATCTGCGTTATGTACGACGACCTTAAGCCCCTGCTCGAAGCTAAACTCGCAGACATCCGCTCTGCAGGTCTCTTTAAGCAAGAGCGACTGATTGCTGGCGCACAAGGCGCGCGCGTGACGCTCAAAGACGGTCGCACCGTTATCAATCTCTGCGCCAATAACTATCTTGGTCTCGCCGACGACGCGCGCGTCAAAGCCGCTGCCGCTAAGTCTCTTGAAAAGTGGGGTTACGGTATGGCATCTGTACGCTTCATTTGTGGCACACAGTCACTCCACCGCCAACTCGAGGAAGCCATCAGCGCCTTCTTGGGCACAGAAGACACCATCCTTTACTCATCATGTTGGGATGCCAACGGCGGCCTCTTTGAGACTGTGCTTGGTCCTGAAGACGCCATTATTTCCGATGCGCTCAACCACGCTTCGATCATCGACGGCGTTCGTCTCTGCAAGGCCCAGCGTTTCCGCTACGCCACCAACGACCTCGCCGATCTTGAGGCCAAGCTCATTGAGGCTAAAGGTGCACGCCTGCGAATGATTGCTACGGATGGCGTCTTCTCGATGGACGGCTTCATCGCGCCGATGAAGCAAATTTGTGATCTCGCCGAGAAACACCGCGCCATCGTCATGATGGACGACTCACACGCTGTCGGCTTCCTCGGCAAGCGTGGCCGCGGCACACACGAACACGCTGGCTGCATGGGTCGCGTTGACATCATCACGGGTACACTCGGTAAAGCTCTCGGAGGTGCGTCTGGCGGTTATACCTCGGGCAAAAAAGAACTCATCGAGGTCTTGCGCCAGCACTCACGTCCTTATCTTTTCTCTAACTCCCTCCCGCCGCCCCTCGTGGCCGGCGCCCTCGAGGTCCTGCGCATCCTCTCGGAGTCGACCGAGCTGCGTGACCGCTTAATGGATAATGCTACTTACTGGCGCAAAGGCCTGACCGAGCTCGGCTTCACGCTTCAGCCCGGCGAACACCCGATTGTGCCTGTGATGCTTGGCGACGCTGTGCTTGCACAGAAGTTCGCTGCGCGCCTGCTTGAGCTCGGCGTCTACGCCGTCGGCTTCTTCTACCCAGTAGTGCCCAAAGACAAGGCACGCATTCGCACGCAAATGAATGCGGCTTTAACCCGTGAAGATTTGGATAAAGGTCTGGCCGCTTTCGCTCAAGTGAAACGTGAGTTAATGTCCTAAGTATGGATGCACGTTTGCAAAAATTAGAAGAGCAACTCGCGCACTTACAGCGGCATGTTGAACAGCAGGATCGCGTGATGCACGATTTGAGCAAAG
>CAIYUD010000232.1 GCA_903929325.1 uncultured Opitutia bacterium
AAGCGCTGACTTCGACGCGTTGCACTTTGCGCCAAGGCCCAGCCTGCTTGCGAATGCTGCGGGTTAACCAACGATGATGTCCATCGGCCCTTGGTGGTCTCTTCATAGATCCATGCGCCGTACTCACTCACCGAGAGTAAAGTAGGCCAAAAGGAAGCGTCAGCGGGCGGTGGCATCAAGACGTCTTCGGTCCGCGAATAAAGATTTAGAATGGGAGCGCCGCCGGGTATCCGACCCGTCCATCGACAGGTTGATCTTAAGTCGTCAGACGGGAAAAGCTCTGCCCAACCCGAAGCCTGTGCAGCGGACCATGCATAAGGAGGCGTCGTCCGCCATGGACCTTGCAAAGGCAACATGAGTTGTTTTTGCAAAAGACCCTCACCAGTTACATAGTCAGCCAGACGACCAGGTGCGCCTTCATCTAAAGCCTCACTCGGAAGTGCGGCGTCGATCAGCACGATCGACTGAACATCTAAAGCAGTCATCCGTTCACGGCCTGCCAAAACAGTGACATACGCCCCGAGGGAATGGCCAAGAAGGACCCATGGGCGCTTAGGATCCGTCAGTTCAAGCGAACGACTCTGTTCGACCAAACGATCCGCTGCCGCCGGAGCACATTCAACTGCGGCTGCATAGTTCGCCGAGCCCTGATCACCAAACCATCGAAAGCTAATAAAGCGTCCGCATGAACCTACTTGATACATCCGTTTAAAGATTTCCGCACCCCAGGCACGTCCGGCGCGTACATTTACATTAAATCCATGGGTGAAAACGACCCACGGGCCTGGACACTTGGCATCTGGCAGGGCGCTTGGCTCTGGACAGAGACGTGCGCGTAAAGCCCGCGCATCCCACTGGCGGTAAAAATCTTCGACTGGGGCAACTTTGACGCGCAAAGGCGCTCGCAGTAAAATCTCGTCTGCCGTGGGCGACCGAGAATCAGGAACATTTGCCTTAATAAGTGCAATCCACACCAAGGCATCACCCTTCGCCCTGCCCTCTATCAAGAACGTTGCTTCGCCTACGCCGAATAAGCGTTGTTCTTTTAACTGACCTGAAAATGAAGCCGAGAGAGCAATACCGCTCGCAGAGGGCATCGACTTGGTAGCTTCGGATAAAAGTTGGTTAAGCTCCGGCCCGTGCCGCAAACCAAAGTCGCGCTGGAGATACTGTGCGGCACGCGCAATCGGCAAACTTGTCTCAACGGTATTGATGGGCAGGCTGGCACCCAGCAGCCGCAGGCGAAAGGCCGGCAAATCTTGAGCGGCGATGCCAAGGCGAATGCACACTGGAAACCAGTCTACGAGGTCGCTACGGCCGCCCACGTGCCGCTGCAATGCGTTGTGCGGGGTCGGCAATACAAGTCCTGGAAGATCGCTGTCAGGGTCATCCGTCCAGTCGCCGGCGTCATGGTCGTCGTTTAACCAAAGACGAATAGGACGCGCCGCAGGCGTGTGGCCAGAGTCGTCCATCGGAAAGTTGAGCCGCAGCCCTGATGCATCAACAGCGCGATCTAAATCGCAACGCACGCGCATCGGAACCAAAAGCACAACCCGTAGATCCAC
>CAIYUD010000233.1 GCA_903929325.1 uncultured Opitutia bacterium
GGTTCTATTTGCGCTCATTACCTTGATTATTGTCTTGTCGAAACTTGACCTGCGGGTTGCCGTGTTGGAAGAAAAAGTTAAGGCGTTGTTCGACTTGGTGAACAAGAAATGAATTGGGGCGAAATTCTTAAGATGGTGATACCAATCCTTGTGATCAGCATTGGCTGGCTACTCGGGCAGGTGTCCTCGTTCAGCAACCGGCTCATCAGCATTGAGTCGAAGATGCCGGCGTTGATTACGTCCGACGGCGTCCCGACTGATTCGCCGCTGTCTGCCGAGAAACGCGCCAAGATGCGTGAAGACCTGCAGCGCGATATTAACGATTTGAACGTCCGCCTGCGTCTGCTCGAGGAGCGCGAAAAGCGATGATGCCGTTGATTCAGACCCTGCTTTCTAACGGGCTAGGGTTGGTGGCAAACGCCGTCATGGCGAAGGGCAAGGAGTTTGTTGAGGACAAACTCGGCGTTAAGTTGGCCGCTGATATGCCGCCCGAGCAGATTGCTCAGATTAAGATTGCCGAGATGGAACACGAGGAGGAGCTTATGCGGCTCCGCCTTGAGGAAAACAAACTCGACATCGAAGCGTTCAAGGCAGAGGCGGCTGCGGTCACGGATCGCTGGACTGCCGATATGTCCTCCGACTCGTGGCTGTCGAAAAACATCCGACCTATGACGCTTATTGCCATCCTCGCCGGCTACTTCCTGTTTGCCTTTATGTCCGCCTTTGGTATGGAAGCGAACGAATCGTATGTGACGCTGCTCGGCAACTGGGGGCAGATCGTGATGCTGGCCTACTTTGGTGGCCGCACGGTTGAGAAGGTCATGGAGATGAAGCACAAATGAGCCTCGTCGCTGACCAAGCGGCGTTTCTGCTTGACGCCTGCAAACTGATCGCCAAGGCCACGGAACTCGGGTTTACCGTCACCGGCGGCGAACTGGCTCGAACCATCGACCAGCAGCAGATTTACGTTAAAACTGGCCGGTCAAAGACGATGAACAGCATCCATATCAAGCGATGCGCCATTGACCTTAATTTCTTCAAAGACGGCAAACTGGTTTACGACGTAAAGACCCTGGCGCCGGTTGGCGAATACTGGGAATCGCTGCACCCAAAGAATCAGTGGGGCGGTAAGTGGCGCTTTGTCGACGTGCCGCACTTTCAAAGAACCGTATAGGTATTTGTTACAAGCGATTGTTTTGTGTTAAGTTCTCTTTGGGAGTATTAACACCAGAGGACTTATGCCTAAGCGAGTTGTTTCTGACGAAAAACTGATTGCTTGCTTACGAAAGAACAAAGGAATTAGGGCGGTAGCCGCCAGAGAACTAGGGATTAGCGTCCGCAACATTACGGTGCGGGCTGGCGACCTAATCGCAAAAGGGGTGGAGGGACTAGAGTCGACCTATCAGGCGCCTCGTCCCGAAGAAAAGGACTTTGAGTTCACCCCGTTGCCGATGGACGACGTGTCCATTGAAGAACTGATTGCTCACCGCAAGAGACAGTTCGCCAACAAACGGAACTACGAGGAAGCGTCCAAGCTAATCCCGATCCGCGTTAAGTTGGACGGCGCCATTGGCATCCTGCATTTTGGCGACCCACACGTCGACGACGACGGCACCGACATTGAAGCCCTGGAACGTCATACGGCGCTCGTAAACGCCACCAAGGGGCTTTTTGCCGTGAACGTGGGCGACACCACGAACAACTGGGTCGGGCGCCTAGCGCGGCTATATGCCGATCAGAGTACGTCAGCGGCGCAGGCCTGGCGGTTGGCCGAATGGTTCGTTGGCCGGTGCAACTGGCTGTATATGATCTCGGGTAACCATGACGCCTGGTCGGGCGCTGGTGACCCGCTACGGTGGATCGCCAAACAACAGGACGCGCTTTACAAGTCGTCAGAGGCACGCATTGCGCTCAAGTTCCCGAACGGACTTGAGGTGCGGGTGAACGCTCGACACGACCACTCCGGTTCGTCGATCTGGAATCCGGCTCACGGGCCGATGAAGGCGGCGATTATGGGAACCCGCGACCACATCTACGTCGCCGGCCATAAGCACGAGTCGGCCTATAGCGTCCTAAAAGATGCAATATCTGGCATAACCATGCACGCACTAAAAGTTGCGAGCTACAAGGTGTACGACCGGTTTGCAAAGGACAAGGGCTTCCGCGACAACGCGCTTTCGCCCTGCGTCTTGACGACGATTAACCCTGCGCTACCGCCGGAGCATCCAGACCTTGTGAAGGTATGGTGGCAGCCGGAGGAAGGGGCGGATTATCTGAAGTTCCTGCGACGAGGGCTTTAAGCTCCCGACGCTCACGGGTGGCGCGGAGCGCGCAGTACCGTTGGTGGAGACGCTTCACGAACGTACCGCGCTTCGCCCCATCCACTTCCTCAAGTAGCGCCGCCTTGACCTCATCCTCGGACAGGTTGTTGAGCGTAGCGTTCAGTTCTGACCAGTTCTTTATCATAGACGCTACTGTAACAATTTATTTTACACGGCTCAAGTACAAGGCTTGCAGGGCGCATACGGTGTCTGCGGCGTTCCGAGCCTCGTACCATTCCCCTTTCGGCTCAAACAGGCTCTGAAACCGCTTCTGGCCGTCTCTGAGCCGTCCGCCGCTATCCTTGACCTCTACCCAACAGGTCCACGGTGCGCCGATCTGCGCCTCTCTGGACACGAGCAGGTCGGGGATACTGTGTCCCGCCGAACCAAAGTCGATTACGTCAAACCCCGCCACCCGTAGCGCGGTCACTATTTCCTTGTGATTGTTGTCCCTGCGTTTCGCGTAGCGCATTTTCTTCCATCCGTCGTTGTAATCGAGTGACGCCCATTTCGCCCCACAGGTGCCGAACCATGCCTCGGACGTGTGGGTCGCCAAGCACGTCTTCCGGTTTCGCCTCACGCACTATGCCGCCGATCATGCCCTTCAGTTCGTCGGTCATCATCTTACGGGTTTCCCACGGGCCGACCGTAATGCGCCCGAGATAGGCGTCGGCCAGGCGCAACTTGCCCATAGGAGTCGTAGCGATCTCCGCCCACATTTGGACGTTGCCGGCGACCATGTAGCTAATGTCGCTACTGACGATTGATTTCTCCGCGTTCATGTTTTCTTAAACCTCTCGGCCAACAACTCTCCAATAGGTATTAGATTTCCTTTTTGGATATTGGA
>CAIYUD010000234.1 GCA_903929325.1 uncultured Opitutia bacterium
CTCCTCGCCTATCGGCTCGGCGAACGAGTTCTTCATCCCTTCGGCAACTGTATCGGTTCTGTTCAGCGGGTTAGCCGTTCAGCTGTTCAGCTATGATTTAAAGTGGCGGAGAGGAAGGGATTCGAACCCTCGATACCCTTTTGGGGTATACCCATTTAGCAAACGGGCGCTTTGAGCCACTCAGCCACCTCTCCGTGGTTGTCCAAAAGGACAGAGTTGAAAACTGACTAACTACCCCTTTCTGGCAAGATTGAAGCATTCATAAGGGCTGTATCGGCCATGAGTGCTGATAAATTGAGCAGAACAACTGCTTAAAGTGGATAAGATGAACTTGGAACGTAACCCCTAAATCGCTGTTAATAAGCATATGGCAACGTACCCCTTGAACCGCCGCAACTTCCTTAAAACAACTGCCCTTGGCGCCGCTTACGTCGGCTTAAGTGCACGATCCTACGGTCAGGTAGCTGGCGCGAATGAACGCATGCGCATTGGGGTCATTGGATTCCGTAGTCGCGGCGCTCAACTCATTGCGGCAACCAAAGGAATCAAAGGCGTTGAAATCGCGGGACTCTGCGACGTCGATAGCACTGTCCTTGCCGCAGGTCTTAAAGCGCACGAAGGCGCCAAAGGTTACGACGACGCTCGTCGGATGCTCGAAGATAAAAACCTCGACGCCATTATCGTCGCCACACCCAACCACACCCACGTGCTCAACGGCATGTGGGCCCTCGAAGCCGGTAAAAATCTCTACGTCGAGAAACCGTTATCACACAACATGTGGGAAGGACGGCAACTTGTCGCAGCCGCTGCGAAATTCCCTAAGCTTATCGCCCAAGCGGGCACCCAAAGCCGTTCAGGCCCTGGCTTAAAAGCTGCCTTGGATTATCTTCGCTCAGGTAAATTAGGTAAAATCAAACTCGCTCGAGGCATCTGCTACAAGCCACGTCAGTCCATCGGCAAAGCCATCAAGCAAACCGTACCTGCTAATATTAACTACGATCTCTGGAGCGGACCATCTGAAGTCGTCGATTCCGTACGCAGTGGTTCTAATGGCCCGGTGCACTATGACTGGCACTGGTTCTGGAACTACGGTGGCGGCGATGTACTCAATCAAGGCGTCCACGAAGTCGATGTCGCTCGCTGGTTCCTCGGCGAAGACTCACTTGCCCCAGCCGTCGCTACCGTAGGCGCACGCATCGGCCTCGATGACGCCGGCGAAACTCCCAATACCGTCGTTACGGTACATGCCTATGCAGCTGCACCACTCATCATGGAAGTTCGCGGGCTACCGAAAAATGCCAGCGAAATGAAACTTCAGAATGTTGAGGTCAAACAAAAGGACGGCACCATGAAAACCGAGAGCCGTATTCCTTGGGGCATGGAAACTTATAAAGGCTTGGGCATTGGCATCCTTATTGAATGTGAAAACGGTTCGATCCACATCCCTGACTACCTCTCAGCGAGCGTACGCGATAATGACGGCAAGGTTATCCAGCGTTTCGGCAAAGCAAGTGGCACAGCCACAAATCTCGCTGTCGCTGGCGGCGAAGAAGGCCATTTAGCCAACTGGATAGAGGCCATTCGCAATGCCAAACCGAACGATTTGCACGCCCCAGTACGCGAGTGCCACCTTTCAACTTCACTGGTACACGCTTCCAATGTCGCCTACCGCGTTGGCAACGAACACAGCCAAGGTGAGATTGCCGACATCATCAAGGCCAACTCCACTTTAGCCGAGGCTACCGCTCGCGCCACAGAACACCTAGCGAAGTGCGGATTTGCAGAAGCTAAACTACGCACAGGTGCCCTCACGCTTGACCCAAGCACTCAACTCTTCACGGGCGCCCTCGCAGACAAAGCCAATAGCGATTTGATTGCCAAACGCGAAGGCCGTGGTGCATTCCGTATTCGTAACTACGTCTCCTAATTTCATGCGCACACTCCTACCCTTCCTCCTAGCAGCCAGCACACTGGTTGCTGAAGATGCCACGACTTTTCTCGGCGGCTGCCACCCTAAGGGCGGCAAAGCCTTATATACGCTCGAAAATGGCGAGCTCGTTGGTACGGCTGTTGCCAGTACGCCGAATACCTTCCTGTGCACCGATAAGGAGTATGGAGACTTTGTCCTCGAGTATGAATTTAATGTGGATGAACGCCTTAACTCGGGTGTGCAAATCCGTAGCCATGCCTACGACAAGCCCACCACCTTCGTGGATGCCAAAGGCAAAACCCAAACCATTCCCGCAGGACGTGTGCATGGTTATCAAATCGAGATCGATACCGATTCGAAGAAAAACCGAATGTGGACAGCTGGGTTTTACGAAGAGGGCCGTCGCTCCTGGCTCGTGCCAGGTATTCTCGGTGGCAGCGAAAAGGCTTTTACAGAGCAAGGACGTGCACTCACAAAAGTTGTAGGCTGGAACCATGTGCGCATTGAAGCAATTGGTCCGCACTTCCGCACCTGGCTCAACGGCCAACTGCGCGTGGACGTCATGGACGGCGATAGTCAGGCAGGCTTTATCGGATTCCAAGTTCATGCCATCCCCAAGGAGCTCGCGGGCACACAAAATCGCTGGCGCAACGTTAAGCTGACAGAAATCGCACCAAACACCTTAGCGGAAACTGAAAAAGCATCTGGCTGGAAACTTCTTTTCGACGGTACGTCGACCGATGCCTGGCGCTCTGTGAAATCGGACTCATTCCCCTCCAAAGGCTGGGTTGCCCGCAATGGCACGCTCACTGTACTTCCGGGTAATGGCGGCGAATCTGTTAACGGTGGCGACATCGTCACCAAACAAACCTTCAAGGCTTTCGAATTCTCTACAGAGTTTCGCATTACTGAAGGCGCCAACAGTGGCATTAAATATTTCGTCCAACCCGCTTTAAATAAAGGTGCAGGTTCAGCCTTCGGCCTAGAGTTCCAAATCCTCGACGACGCTAACCATCCTGACGCGAAACTCGGTAAAGACGGTAATCGTACCATCGGCTCACTCTACGACCTAATCACGGCCAAACAGGACAAGCTCGTGCACCCCATCGGACAATGGAACTATGCTTTCATCCGTACAGAC
>CAIYUD010000235.1 GCA_903929325.1 uncultured Opitutia bacterium
AAATTGTTTTCCCAGAATCGAAAATATCATCAACGATGAGCACGTCGCGGTTTTTGATTTCCAGCGCGTCCAACCCGAGAACGGTTAGCTCTCCTCGGTGTGTTCCATTTTGACCATAACTTAGTACTCGTATCCCAGATGGAGAAAATCGTCTTACGCATTTCTGGCGTGTCGTTGTTTTGAATGCCACAGTAACCGCCAGCAGGCTCGCCAGGATGCCAGTTCGCGCCACAGAAATAGGTATAGGTGTAGGTCTCGAGGACAGTGATCTGTCCGTACATATAGGTATCTTTATCGCGGCCGGTACCATCCCACCACAAGTGCTGTGCATGCAGGTTGCCCGCTAACCCTATAGCCGCGAGCAAGGCTGTGATTGTATGATAGAGAAAAGTGCTACGCGTTCTTTGGTTTCGCATACATATGAATTATCAAATTTATAACGGGTGAAAAGTCTTCAATTCCTAGAGACATGTACAAAAAAATACCCGCCTGACGGCGGGTATTTGAGAGGGCTCTTTGAGAGCTATTAGAACCGGTAGCCGAGGGAGATCGTGGCCTTCGAGAGGTTCACGCTAACGTCTGCCCGAGCGGCATAGAACTCACCTGCTTGAACACCAGCATCTGTGACGAGTGTTCCGTTTGTGAGAGTGCTGTTGTACGTGCCGGTAGTTTGAGTCTTCTTGTACGAGTTGAACGAGATACGCTCAATTTCGCCTTGGAGGAACCAGTGAGCGTCGAAGTTGTATTCGAAGCCGAGACCGAGACCTAGACCACCGACTGATTTGTCGAATGTGAAATTATCAACAGCCAAGCCTTCACTTTGAGCAAGTAAGAGGTTGATATTGCCAGAGATCTTCGCGCTCGCACGTGAGACCTTAGCGTAAACCATGAACTTGTCAGAAACGGTGTAACATGGCTTGAGAGCGACGGACCAGCTGCCGCTTGTCTCGACCTTTTCGCTGAGGGCAGTGTCGCCATCAAAATTAATAAACGTCTCGAAGCGCGTGTTTGCGCCGAACTGTTTAGCAACTTCGATGCCGATCAAGAAGTTTTCACTAAGGGCAAGATTGTAAGCGACAGCGACTTGACCGTTGAAAGCGTCTTTATTGTAGAAGCCGTGGCTTGCGTCGACTGTGCGAACGTCGTAGGTGTCGTCTAGGTTGCTGCCTCCTGGGCCACTGCCGCCTGTGGTGCTGTCATTAGCATTAACGGTGATTTCTTGGTAGATCTCTTGGAGGAGTGTGCTACCAGACTGGGTCACTTGGCTTCCGCCGAGTGAGATCGAAAAACCTTCGAAGTTTTCCGAGTTAGTGCGGGCAGTCGTTTTGGGAGCAGCACTTGCGCCAGCGGCAATAAGTGCAGTCAGGAGGATACGGGAGGTGTGTTTCATACCCATTTGTCATCCTAAGACCTTGGAGTAGTGTCAATTGTAATACACTCTACCTTCCCTATACATTCCTGACTCTAAAGTATACTATAAGACTTCATGGCAACTCCCTCAGAGACATTTAGCAAACTACCCACAATCACACTCTGGTTCTGGTTTATAAAGATTTGTGCAACCACTCTCGGCGAAACTGCTAGCGACCATTTATCTCATAGCCTTGGGTTTGGTTATGCGGCGACGTCGCTCGGTCTACTTATAATTTTTAGCATAACTTTAGCACTGCAGCTTCTTGCCAATGGACATCACCCATGGCGTTTCTGGTCGGTAATCCTTGCAACGAGTATCGCGGGCACTGCCATCTCCGATTATATGGATCGAAGCCTCGGATTAGGTTATACCACAGGCTCAATCATTCTCCTGGGGCTACTCATTGGCATTCTCCTAGTTTGGAAATTGAGCGGCGGTGTCTTATCTGTCTCCGACATCCGGACACGTCGCGATGAAGTCCTCTATTGGATGGCGATTCTTGTTTCGAACACACTGGGCACGGCTCTCGGTGATTTTCTTGCTGATGACTCAGGTCTTGGCTTTGCCGGTAGCGCCGGACTTATTGCTGGATTGATTGCCGTCGTTACACTCCTGCATTGGACGACACAGCTCTCCAAAGTCGTTCTTTTCTGGGCAGCCTTTATCCTTACGCGTCCACTTGGAGCTACGCTGGGTGATCTCTTTACCAAGACACATGAACAAGGCGGATTAGATTTGGGCACCTTAGGTTCAACCGCTTTGCTCACAGTCATGCTTTTTACATCGATACTATGGACAAATAACCGTGGCTCAGGCGTAAACCACTAACCCAGCCTACCTCTTTGAAAACCCTTGAGGCTTGGCAATAAGTCAGCGGTTCGAAAGAGTTATGAATACATTCAATTTATGAAATCATTTATTTTCATCTGGCTTCCATTGGCGGTAATCGCAGCCGAAACCTCTCCGCCCGCATTCATCCCGTTGCCAGCCAAGGTCGAACTCGCACAGGGTCGTTTCCAATTAAATACGAGTACAACCATTGCAGCGTCCGCAGATCTTTCGAGTGAAGCGAACTATCTGGCTTCCCATCTTCGAAAGACATCTTCGCTACCTATCCCAATCGAGAATACGGGCACGATTGTGCTTTCAATTAATACAACCCTTCCGAATGAAGGCTATCAGCTGAACATCACGCAATCCAACGTTACAATCACGGGCGGTTCGGCAGCCGGTGTCTTTTACGGAATCCAAACATTTCTCCAAACATTGCCAGCAGCGGTCTACGGACAGACAGCTTCGCCCAAAGCTGATTGGTCGGCCCAAGCCTTGCGCATTGAAGACGCGCCCATGTGCTCATGGCGCGGCGTCCACCTCGACAGCGCCCGACACTTCCAACCCAAGGCATTCGTCTTGAAGTTCCTAGAGTCGATGGCTGCCCAAAAGTTAAACCGTTTCCATTGGCATTTGGTCGATAGCGAAGGCTGGCGTTTAGAAATTAAAAAGTACCCGCTGCTCACAGAAGTCAGCCAGAGCTCGCCCGCATACTACCCCGAAGAAATTCCGACCAACCCTACTTTCCGTGCGAAATACCGTTACGGGTACCTCCATGGTGGTGGCTATTACACCCAAGAGGATGTCCGTGAAATTGTCGCGCGCGCCAAAGAATTACACATTACCATCATTCCTGAAATCGAGTTCCCTGGTCACGCAATGGCGGCCATGTTGGCATACCCTGAGATTAGCACCAGAGGCCAAAGCCCGAAAGACATCTCCAATATCACTTCAGATCTTATCGGGGTGCACCCTAAAGCGATACAGTTCCTTCGCGATGTACTCGATGAGACGATGGACCTCTTCCCGGGGGAATGGATTCACTTCGGTGGTGACGAAGCCCCGAAAGGCCAATGGAAGTCTGATGCTTTCACGCAACAACGCATCGAAGAACTAGGCCTACGTACGATTAACCCCAAAGCTCCTGAAGATGCCCTACAAGCTTGGCTCTTTAATGAGATGTCGACCCATATCGCCAAACGCGGACGACACGCCGTTGGTTGGGAGGAAATCATGCACAATGGAAACCTCGGCCGTCTGGCGTCAGGTTCTGTGATCATGCCATGGCTAAGCACAGGCAATGCCGTCGCGTCCGCCAACGCCGGTTACGGGATCGTCTACACTTCTGTCGGCCCCTTCTACCTCGACTCCTATCAAGTCGCAGGAGCCGGCGAACCCTCGGCGCTCTACACTGGTCCTATTACCGTTGAAAACATCTACCGCTATAACCTCTTCCCCGCAGGCTTAACTGAAACTGGCCGGAAGAATGTTTTAGGGGCACAGTGTCAGCTCTGGTCTGAACTCATGCCGCGCACGGATGACATCGAGTACCAAGCCTACCCTCGCCTCTGCGCACTCGCAGAACTTACCTGGACAGCTCCTGAGCGGCGCACTGACATTCCCAACTTCCTCCAACGTCTCTCGCAACATGGTGCAAGGCTAACGGCACTTGGGCTCAACCATCGTCGGGTAGCGCCTCCTTCTCAACTGGGTTGGACAGCTGAGTTTCTGAACGCGAACAAACCCTGGGTCGTTGCCTTACCTGAATCGACCGTCGAAAAACTTCGCCAAGGTAAACCTCTTGGACTGCGCTTTGAATACCGCGATGGTCAAAATGGTTTAGATATTCAATCCGTAGAGTTGCTTGCGGATGGCAAGCCCGTCGCGACCGATGCCCATGAGGGCTTCACAGGTACACATCCCAACAAGCCTGACTACCTACTTACTTTACCAAAAAATACATCCGGATCACTTACCCTTCGTATCAAAGCGAATGGAAGTGGCGGCAACGACAGCCGAGGCGAAGTTGTTCTGAAACCATAAATTAATCTAGATACAAAATGTCCGACGAACGTAGCGCCTATTACGAAAAAATGATGTCTGCAGAGAAAGACATCAAGGGTAGCACCGCCCAAACTTCTCTGCGTTACTGCATCGCGAGTACACCGCGTAGCGGCTCAACCCTACTTAGCCGCACACTCGAAGCAACCCGACTGGCTGGAGTGCCGATGGAGTATTACCATAATGTTTTTATGAGTGGTTGGCAGCGACTAAACTCGGGACGACCCATCCAGCTTGAATCGTACCTCGCTGAACTCGAATCACGCCGCACGACTTCGAATGGTATATTTGGTATTAAGGCACACTGGTCACAGCTCCAATCACTCGCTAATCAGACGCGACTCCCTCTCACAAACGTCCTGCACACAACTGTCGGTAAATGCACAAAGTTCATCCAAATCAATCGTCGAGATAAATTAGGACAGGCCATTAGCTTACACATAGCCAATCAGATTAAAGTCTATCACTCGGATCAACTGTCCCTACGAAATGCTGAAGACGTTGCCCGATTTGACGCCTCGGCTATAAGCGTGAATGTCGCCCGCCTTTTTATCGAAGAAGCAAGTTGGTCTACCTATATTAAAGAGCGAGGAGCTGATGCAATCGAAGTCATCTACGAAGATCTTGTCGCAGATCATGCAGGGACCTGTCGACGGGTTTTCGATTTCCTAGGACTCACGGGTGTCGACATCCCTCCTCCACCAACCGCTAAGCTCGAGACACCTGAAACCGCTGAGTTTAGGCGCCTCTACTTAAAACACTTCGGTAGCTAACCGAATAACCACTCGGGTGCGGGGTGTGCTGTAAGCCAGATGTTACCGGCATAATAATCACCTCGGGTAGACCTATACACCGATTCTCTATGGTTTATACTCGGTGCAAATGAGTTAGACGTTATACTTGATTACATGATTGTGCGTCCACCCGGCTTGATTGAAATTCGGCTGAACCAAGCGAGTCAGCTCTTCAACTC
>CAIYUD010000236.1 GCA_903929325.1 uncultured Opitutia bacterium
ACGAGGTGCAAATCAAACTGAAGGAATTCGTGCCAACTATTTTAGCTAAAACTAAAGCCAGCGGAAAGACGCCTATCATCTGGAGCCCCGGAGCGGTTGTACGTGATAGCAGTATTGTTCTCCAACTATGGGCAAAGGCCGGTTTGCCGAAATCGAACCCTTATATCGACTCACGCTACGTCTACACCAATCACATGGACCCCTCGGAGGCAGTGAACCAATCGTTTATCCAACTCGCTGGCGTGCCGCAAACCGATGGACGTGCCCTTGGCGCCATTCTTTGCAACTGGCCTGACCATGTGATTGATGACGAGACTAACGCTAACCGCGTATCGCCGACATGGCCCGTCGCCGCCGCTTTCGCCGAGTCAGCCTGGCGCGGCGTATCCAAAGACAATAAAGCCTTCTACGCCAAGGCGCCGGAACCTAACACACCCGAGCGCACAGCCTACCTCGACTTGGAGCAACGTATCGCTTCCCAGCGATCGAAGGTGGTCGCCCTTGGCGAACCCTTCCCATTTGTCGCTGCCGCACAGATTCCCTGGTCCGTTGTCACCACCGAACCTGGTTCGCCTGAGCCCACTGATTGGTCGAAAGCCTCAGCGGCATGGGGCGGCACCATTTACCTGAATCATCACTGGCATGAACTCCCTAGCTGGCTTGCGCTCACAAAGAAGCCAAGCGTCGCCTGGGCACGAACCTATGTTTATAGTGAGAAAGCTCAAACGATCGGACTCTCAATTGGTTTCAACGTCCCTTCTGCAAGTGATGGACACAAACCCGAGCTCGCGAGCGTCGACGGTCAATGGGACGTCGCCGGATCAGCCGTCTGGCTGAACGGTCAGCCCATCGCGCCACCGAAGTGGGCCTACGCTGGACTCGACGGCAAGGCCGTCGCCGAAAAGCCTTGGGTTGACCACGCCTGGTGGATGCGCGCACCGCAGACCGTGCAACTCAAAGCTGGTTGGAACGAAATCCGCCTACGCACGCCATCACACTTCAATGGCCAAAAGTTACGCAAGTGGATGTTCACCGTCATCCCGACTCAGTGGGACGCTAAGACGCGCACGTTAAGCGAAGTCGAAGGATTGCGCTTTGCGACCAAGCCGGAGTAAATAAGAGGCATGCGCCTGCCCCTACTCGCATTACTGGTTCTGACTGTAACCCAGGCCGCCACACCCGTCCACCGTCAGTACGCAGAGCGTAATGGTGCGCTCGTAACAATCGCCTTTGTTTCCGAAGACGGCAAAGAGCGACTCGAAGTCGACAGTGATGAGTTTCTCATCCGGATGTCGGACGGTCGCACTTACACCGCGCGCGATTTCGTGGGTCGACCCGAGGAGAATAGCAATCTTTCCATCCGCTACAGCCGTAAAGCTGGCGCGAAGTATCCAGAAGATGCGCCACTCAGTGTGCGCATGGACAAAGAAGGTCACTCCCTCGTCGCTTATTTTAGCCATGAACCGAAGGTCGAGGCTGTTGAGACAGAACACTTCAGAGTTAAGTCGCCCGCAGCACGCGGCGGACGCGGCGAGCCTGTGGTCATCGACGGACGCTGGATCCTCCTGCCGTATACCCCAACCACACTAACCCGCCACACTGACGGCAACACGCCCGCCGCCTATAGCCACCGCTTCGAGAAGGTGGGCAACCACAGCTTCGTGGACTTCGAAGGTGCCGATATTGGCAAACCTGAATCTGGCTTGGTACGTGCTATCAACTTCACCGTCGCCTCACCCTACCGCAGCTGCTTCCCTGTTGAGCAAGAGGCTAAATGGGAAGTCAGCGCCATCGGCTGCAAATTGCTGCTCACCGATGTAGGCGAGACCGCCGAGATGGCCGTACTCAATCAGGCACCGCGCGGTGTGCGCAGCTTTACCCATTACAACAACTGGTTCGACGGCGCCGCCAAGAATGTCGGTGGCGACACCCTTCCCCGCATCGCGCGCGAGTTCAAGGAGGCACTGGAAGGCACCGGTATCACCGTCCAGGCCATCGTACCCGACAATGGCTGGCAGGATCGCAAGTCGGTTTGGAAGCCAGCGAAGAACTATTTTCCAGAAGGTATGGCCGACCTGACTAAGACGAGCCTCGCCTTGCGCGACGAAGGCAGCTCGCTTGGCCTTTGGCTGGCACCTGATGACACGACCAATGACGTCAATTGGGCTACGAGCGCCGACTACGGTCCGAAATTCACCAAGGCCCAGCCGAATAAATATTTCGCACAGTACTTCCCTCACCTCTCACTCGCATCACCTCGTTATCGGAATGATCTCACGTCACAGCTCCAGTCGCTAACCAAGGATGTCAAAGTCAGCTACTTCAAGTTCGACTTCAATCATCTCTCCAACGCAGTACCGACCGACCGCCAAGGGCACGCCGCCGAGTTTGACGGCTGGTCAGAGACAATGAGTTTGGCTCTGCCTAAGGAAACCTTCGTCAACGCCACAAACTGGACCTGGCACAGCCCAGCTTGGCGCAACCATGCTGATACACTCTGGCTCCTCGCAGGCGACGATGGCTTTAATGGCAATTGGCCTGAGCTCGCGGGACGCGCCCAAGCTACGACCGACCGCGATGCCTATTTCTGGCGTATGTGGGGCGATGCGACAGACCGCCCTTGGTTCCCCATCTCCGCAATCATGACCCACGGCATCATCCGCAACCCAGGCGGACAGATGTCGTTCAAAACCGACACTCTCGAAGATTGGTGCGATCACGTCCTCATGCACTACGGACGTGGCACACTACTTCGTGAGTGGTACTTCTTACCTAAGAATCTTTCAAAAGATGAATGGGCTTCGATTATCGCCGTGCACCGTTGGACTGACAGCCGTCGTGCCGATATGGTAAATACCTGTTACGTTGGCGGACGACCCGATGAAGGGAAAGCCTATGGCTACATCGGTTGGTCTAAAGACGGCCGTACCGGCACACTCGTCGCACGTAATCCTTCTGCAGAAACGCAGACATTACATATAGCTATCGACGCAACCACACTCTTCCGCGGCAAAACTGGCGAAGCCTGGCACGGAAGACTCGTCTACCCTAGTCGCATCGAGTTGCCGACCACTTGGCAATCGGGACAAACCGCCAATATCACGATTCCAGGCTATAGCACCTACGCCGTTGAATTAGTACCAGGTCAGGCCATCGGCCCGATGATTAAGCGGATGCCCGCCGCTACCACGAAAGTGGGCGAAGGTCCTGGACAGTTCTCTGTAAAGCCCGCGAGTTTCGTCGACGGACGTTGCGAACTTCTCGTTATCGGTCGCCCCACTTTACCCAAAGTCTTCATCAACGGTAAAGAAGTCGCCGCACTTCGAACAACACGCGGAAAAATTAACGCTTTTGCCGGCTACGCTCGCGACGGCATGATCAGCGAGACCGCACGTCCGTGGGAGATGGCTAGCTATGATCTTTCATCCCTTAAAGACACAGAGTCAAAGGTACTCCTCCAAGGTAAGAACACACGCGCAGAAGCTTGGGTACTTGTAGAGACATCAGAGGGTACAGCGACGCCGAAGGATACCCTTTCGCCCTTAACCCTACCCGGACATCGCCGCGAAACCCACCTCGCCTACCCTGAGGGCGCTGTGGAAGCACCGGCTCCACCTATACCACCGACTGCCGACGAAATTCGCGGAGCAACCCGTGGACGCATCGAGATGGAAGTCTTTGGAAACAATGGCGGCCAAAACGGCGAGAAGGACGTCGTCCTCTCAGGCGTATACCTCGGACGTCTCCCCACTCAAGGTGACGACTGGATGCTTGCCCGACTCGAGATACCAGCCGATGAGTTCGGTCTCATCCGCCAGTTCCAAGCTTCGCCAACTGCCAACCGCATCATCATCCGCTCCGAAGGCGACAAGGGTGACAAGTTTAAGGTACGCGCCATCCGCCTTGTGCTCACTTTAGCAGATGGACGTGAGGTCTCCACCGAGCCGACCGGCGCCTACACCAGTCACGCCGACTGGGCATACCGCGAAGGTACGCTATTCAGTCGTCCAGAAAATTCCGGCGCGATTAAGCTCCAGCCCTAAACGTCAGCGCAGTTCGACAGGCTGATTGGCTTTGAGTGTCACTTGACGTGTCTCGCCGTTGATGCGGACAGACACGGTCTGGTCGATAGCCGAGACGAGCACCGCACGTTCAAAGGCACCCGCTTTCCAAGAAAGCTCCTTAACTTCAATCGCGCCACGTGCCTTTAATCCATTGGCGTGACCTTCTGGCCAACTCTTAGGTAGTGCAGGTAGCAAAACGATTTCACCTGCATGCGACTGTACAAGCGCTTCTGAGATACCAGCGACAATACCGTAGTTGCCATCAAGTTGGAACGGCGGGTGATTCGCAAAAAGATTGGGCAGCATGTTGTAAGTCATCAGACCACGAATCATCTCGGCGACACGGTCACCGCGTCCAAAACGAGCCCACATCGCAGAGCGCCAAGCCCACGTCCACGAACGACGGCTATCACCCACCGAACCGCGCGCCTCGAGCGATTTCATCGCAGCAGCCGCGAATTCAGGTGTGCGTTGCACAGAAATCTGACAACCTGGGAAGACTGCGAAAAGCTGTGAAGTGTGGCGGTGGTGATCATCGGGCTCATCGCGATCGACCATCCATTCCATGAGTTGACCCCATCGACCAATCTGCGGCCCGACGAGCTTAGCCTGCTTCGCTTTGAGTTCGTTCCGGAAGTCAGCGTCAACGCCAAGCGCCTCAGTGGCCTCAATCGTGTTCTGGAAAAGATCCCAGATGAGTTGCTGGTCGTGGGCAACACCGTCTTCGCGCGGTCCATGCTCAGGCGACCATCCCATGGGGATTACCAAACGTCCATCGGGTAATGCCTTGAGCTGACCAAACCAAAACTCACAAACTTCTTTGAGTAAGGGATATGCTTTTGTTCTCAAAAATTCCTTATCACGTGTAAACGCATAGTGCTCCCAAGAATGCTGCACTAACCAAGCATTGCCGGGCAGATTCCAATCCCAACCGTTACCTCCCCAGATATTCTGGGATGTACGCACCGTCCACCCTCGCGGATTGCTCCCGAAGCGCTTATCGGCTCGCGTGGCTTCGCGGCAACCAGGTACGGATGCGATAATCCATTCTGTTAAAGGAAGATGGCACTCCGAGAGATTCGAAACCTCAGCGAGCCAATAGCACATCTGCAAATTGATGTTGTTATGGTAATCCGAAGCCCACGCGGGGTGATTCGATTCATTCCAAATGCCTTGAAGGTTAGCAGGTAAGCAACCTGGGCGACTTGAGCCAATCAACAGGTAGCGGCCGTATTGATAAAGTGTTGATTCAAGTTCTGGATCTTGTCCGCCTTTACCGTAAGCAAGCAGACGCTTATCCGTTGGTAGCGATGAGACAGCAGCGTCCGTCTTGCCCCAATCAACATCAACACGGGTCATCCATGAACGATGCTCGGCGACATGTTCGCTGCGCAGTGCCGCAAAGCCCTTGGCTTCTGCAGCTGCAACCTCCGCCTCCAACCCGGGTAGAGACGCAGAGCCTTTGAAGCCCTTAGCGGGATCCATCACATAGTTGGTGCGTGCGCCGAGGATGAGAACCAGCTCCTTGCACTGCTCGAAGCACAGCGAGTCATTGGACACCGTCACCTTGCCACCCTGCGGCATCACTGCCTGCACCTTGGCAGCGAACTCGAGTCCGTTGGTGAACTTCCCAGTGGATATTAATGAAGTGCGATCTGCCCGCGTCAGATTGCCATGCGCATCTTTTAGAGCGATAGCACCTGAAGTCGGATGGTCGAAGACGTAGCGAATAACAACGACTTGAGCGGGCGCACTGGCAAAGGCCTCACGAGAGGACTGACCGGGGATGACCGTGGTATGTACGCCTTCAAACAAGTTGAGTGTGCGGACATAACCCGCCGGCATAGAAGTGCCGTGTAAGGCAATATCCGTGAGTTCGATTTCGCCGACC
>CAIYUD010000237.1 GCA_903929325.1 uncultured Opitutia bacterium
TAGGTTATCTACGACTCGGACAAGCAGCGCCCACACTTTCGGGCGGAGAAGCCCAACGCCTCAAACTCGCCACCGACCTAGCCCGTCGCGAACATAGCGGACGCCTCTATATATTAGATGAGCCGACAACAGGGCTAGCGGCCGACGATGTCTCCAAGCTTCTCGATTTACTTTTCCGTCTACGCGATGCAGGTGCCACCCTGATTGTGATCGAACACCACCTTGATGTCATCCGTGCTGCCGACTGGGCTATCGAACTCGGTCCGCAAGGTGGCGGCGCCGGTGGCCATTTGATTTACACCGGCACACCCGCAGGACTCGGTAAGGCTTCGACCCCAACAGGCGATGCTTTGCGGACTTCGCCGACATCGCCCTAAGCCTTGAGAGCGAATACCTAGGCGGTTTACGCCTATTTACTCGCCCGACAGCCCCCCGGAGGTCACGCTGAGTCTTATGTCGGAAGACGCCTCTCCCACCCTTACGGGTGCTCAAAAATCACTCCTGCGCAGCCTTGCGCAAACCCTCGAACCCAAAGTGTTTGTCGGGAAAGCAGGCGTGAACCCAGGCATCGCCCGCTTACTGGAACTCGCATTCAAAAATGCCGACTTAGTGAAAGTTCGTTTTACGGCAGACCGTAAGAATACCGAGATTCAAGCCGAAGAACTCGCCAAACTCACTGCGAGTGCGATTGCGGGCTCGGTCGGAAAGACAGTCAGCTTTTACCGCAAAGGCGAAGTCGCTGAGTAATCTATGACGCCTGCGTATCGCGAAATACACGCACGTCTCATTACTGAGTCGGAAGCAGCTATACGCACACTCACGCCCGCAGCAACCGAACGCCCTTTACGCTTACACCAAGCGATGCGTCATGCCCTCGATGCTGGCGGCAAGCGCCTACGGCCGGTGCTCTGCCTGGCCGCCACACAATCCATTAAGCCAAGTGCAGATGCGCGCCACGCAGCCGTCGCACTCGAATGCGTACACACCTATTCACTCATTCACGACGACTTGCCGTGCATGGACGACGCCGATCTACGGCGCGGAAAACCCACGGTACATAAAGTCTACGATCAAGCGACAGCAGTACTCGCTGGCGACGCATTGCTTGCCCTCGCCTTCCAACTCACCGCCGCACACACCCCCGAAATCGCTCGCGACTTAACCGCTGTATTAGCAGAAGCCGCAGGACCTGGTAAGCTCGTCGGTGGCCAGATGGATGACACGATTGGACTCCAAGACGCTGCTTCCATCGAGCGCCTAGAATTTATTCAACGCGGTAAGACCGCAGCGATGATTGCAGCTTCGTTGGAAATGGGCGCCATCGTCGGCGGAGCTGATGCCAAGATTCGCCAACATTTCCGTGCCGCCGGAGAATCGCTCGGACAAGCCTTCCAAATAGCTGACGATTTACTCGACCTGGATGGCGACCCTGTACTTCTCGGAAAACCCACAGGGGCAGATGCCGCTAAAGGTAAGTTAACGTATCACGGCATTCTCGGTGTCGATGCAGCTCGCCAAAAAATAATTACGCTCACTGCGGCCTGTCTCGTGAGTTTAGATACTACCGGTGGTGATGTAGGATTTTTGAAAGCATTGGCTCAGTCGCTCGTCGAACGAAAAAACTAATTACGTTGGATAAGCCTAAGCCACCAGCCCCGCTCGACTTACAAGACCCGAAGGTGCGTGCTCGCCTAAACCGCGCCCTGCTCATCGGGTTGCAGCGGCCCGAGCAATCTCCGGAAGAAGCGAGAGGCTTGTTGGATGAGCTGAATGAACTCGTCACCAATCTTGGGGTAGAAGTTGAGGGCGAACTCATGGTTAAACTGCGCGAAGATCATCCGCGTCACCTTGTAGGCACAGGTAAAATGGAGGAAATCGCTGCGCTCGCTAAAGGTCTCGATTGCGGACTGATTGTTTTCGATGACGCCCTCAGCCCTGCGCAACAGCGCAACTGGGA
>CAIYUD010000238.1 GCA_903929325.1 uncultured Opitutia bacterium
ATCTGTGGTGAACACGGCGGTGAGCCTGAGTCAGTCAAGTTCTTCCACCGCGTGGGCTTGAATTACGTCTCTTGTTCGCCTTACCGCGTACCCGTCGCTCGTCTCGCCGCTGCCCAGGCTGCGATCGAAGAAAAGCGCGCCGCCAAGAAGAATAAGTAAGCCGGAGCACGGTGAACGACCAAGGGCGTACCTTTATCGGTACGCCCTTTTTGTTTTCATAAAATCAGAAGCGACTCCGCGCCACCTGCCCCGAAACAACCACCCCGATTACCTCTGCATCAAGCCAAGAAAAACGAGAATCAAAATGACGAAGACAAAGATGACCGTCGCGATCTTCCATCCCTTCGGGCCAGCTCTCTTAGCAGATTTATGCACCTTCGGGCTATTATGACGACCCCGCGAGGATACGCGCTGGACGATCACTTCGGGATAATCTTGCCCAGGAATTTCCTTCACTGAACCATAGACTAGGCCGACCTTGATCAATTCTGCGTAGGCGTGGGCCTTGCGAACCGGCGGAAGACGGTCAAAGCCGTTGCACTCCCGACCCACGACGAGACGCTCCAAAGCCATTGCGGCATCAGGCGAAAGGGAAACGGGTGGAGTCATGTGCCGCGCGGATCTCAAAGTTTTGTGACATTCCAAAGCAACCCGTTAAGCACTTGCGAGCAAGGAATTAATGGAGATAATAAATAAAATATTTCTGAGAACTCCCCCGACATGCCAGACTTAAACCCCATGCCAGAATTGGCCGTCGCCTTGACGATTGCCGGATCGGACAGCGGGGCTGGCGCGGGCATCCAGGCTGATCTGCTAACTTTTTCTGCTCACCGGGTTTTCGGAACGACCGCCATCACCTGCCTCACCGCCCAAAACCCTTCCGGCGTATCCGGCGTGCAAGCCACCGCGGCGGCCTTCGTCACGGAGCAGTGCTTTCAAGTTTACAGATATTTCAAACCCAAGGCTTTAAAAACCGGGATGCTTTTAGACGTCGAAATCGTCGCCGCAGTCGCCGACTTTATCCGTGAAGCCAAAATCCCAAGCGTCGTCGACCCGGTCATGGTCGCCACCAGTGGTGCCACACTGCTGTCCCCCGAAGCCATTTCTGCGATGAAATCGATGCTTCTTCCCCTGGCCACCTTGGTGACCCCTAACCTGGACGAAGCTTCTATCTTGCTGGGAGAAAAAGCCCAGGGTGGCCAACGTTGCGAAATCGAAGCGTTAGCCTTAGCCGCCAAATACAAAGTACCGTTTCTACTTAAAGGCGGCCATGCCAACGGCGACCAACTCATCGATGTGTTGGCTTGGCCCAATGGCGAGACCGTCGTTTTAACCGCCCAACGAGCCCAGGGCGTGGACACGCATGGAAGCGGGTGCACCCTTTCGGCGGCGATTACGGCGCAGCTTGCCCTTGGTCAGCCTCTCAGGGAGGCGGTAATCTTGGCCCACGCCTATTTGCAGCAAGCCATCCATAATCCCCTCCGAGTGGCGGGCCTGCGCTGTATCCGTCACCACTGATTAACCCATTAGAAAGAGGGTTTTAGGCCATTTGTTGCCAGCCTAAGCCCTTTAGCCGCCCCAGTCGCCAATTCGGCAGGTTATTCACACTTGCCCCCGTTGAGTGCAGTCCTTTTCTAACCCATTCCCTGCAGGCGTCGCCCTGCCCCCCTGACCATGTCCAAAAAGAAAGCCGCCAAGCCATCCACCCCTAAAGCTAGAGAATACGAACGATTCGGTAAGAGTGAGACAACTTATGACTTAGTAGGTCGTATTCACTTGGACTATCTACAGTTGTACAAAAAGTATAACTATGAATCACGCCACAGTTATAAACTAGATTCTATCGGTGAGATGGAAGTTGGTGAGAACAAAACACAATATGAAGGTACTCTTGACCAGTTGTATAACAAAGACTTTAAAAAGTTCATTGAATACAACAGACAAGATACAATGTTGTTGGTGAAGATTCACAACAAACTTAAGTTTTTAGAATTAGCTAATCAACTTGCACATGAGAATACAGTACTGCTTCCAACAGTAATGGGTTCAGTGGCAATGATTGAGATGGCTATTTTTAATGAAGCACACGAACGTGGCTTAGTTGTTCCAGATAAAAAACGAAAGGTTGAAAATGCAGAAGAAGTCCAGCAGGCAGCAGGTGCCTATGTTGCTACGCCGAAAAGAGGTATGCATGAATATGTCGGAGCCGTCGACATTAACTCGCTCTATCCCTCGGTTATTC
>CAIYUD010000239.1 GCA_903929325.1 uncultured Opitutia bacterium
CAACCAGAGTGTGGTTGAGCCAGTCGCTAAATTCGGTGATTCGATTATGCCTAAACGGATTGGGCCGGCGGCGCCTGGCTGGAAAGCCGAAGATTTACTCGAAAGCGTAACTGTACGTGCAATTGCGGAGCTTCGGAAATGTCGCGAGGACGTGAGACCACTTTTTCTCTACATCCCATTACCTTCGCCACATACCCCGATTGCACCTTCCGATAAATGGAAAGGTCGTAGCGGTATCAATGCTTACGCCGATTTTGTGATGGAGACCGATAATTGCGTCGGTCGTATATTGATGGCACTTCGCGAAACTGGGCGGGCTGAAAATAGCTTAGTAATCTTTACGGCGGACAATGGGTGTTCGCCGGCTGCGAACTTTACAGAACTCAAAGCGGCTGGTCATGATTCCTCTGCAGGTTTCCGTGGTGCAAAGGCGGATCTTTACGAAGGCGGACACCGTGTGCCCTGTATGGTCCGCTGGCCCGGTAGGATTGCCCGCCAGGGCAGTTCTGATGCGCTTGCTGGCATGACGGACCTTTTTGCTACCTGCTTAGCAGCTGCTGGCGTTGAACAGCCTGCCATCGGAGGCGAAGATAGTGTTAATTTACTCCCCGTACTATTTGGTAGAATCAAAAGCGTGCGTGAAAGTTACATCATGCACTCGATCGACGGCTTCTTTAGCATCCGAAAGGGTTCGCTGAAGTACTTAGTGTGTCGTGGAAGCGGTGGTTGGAGCGAGCCGACCGCTAAATCAGAAGACTATCTGCGTCTTCCTATCGAGCAACTCTACGACTTGAATGAAGATCCTAAAGAGCAGGCTAATCTAGTTAGACAAAGGCCAGAAGAGTTGAAGAAGCTGCGGGCTGAACTCGAGTCGCAGATTTTAGCAGGCCGAACGACGCCAGGTCCTGAGTCGAAGAACGATGTCCCTGTGAAAGTTGAGAAAGAGTAAGGCTAACGCTTACTTATCTGTTCCAACTTCACGTTTACCGTTGGTCATCTCCAGTCGGAACTGTTTCGCGAGTTCCATGAGCTCTACCAGAACATCAGGATTGGCTGCAGAAACGTCGTTACGTTCGCCAGGGTCTTTATTTAAGTCGTAAAGCGCAGGAGCGACTCTGACTTGTTTTGTCGGGCCTGGGGCACCATCCACGCCAGGCGTTAATCCTTCATAGCTCCGCGAAGTGTGTGCCAGGTGCATTTTCCATTTACCTTTGCGAACCGCTTCGAGGGTATCTCCATAGTAATAGGCGAAGGTTTCGCGGGCGGTATCACGCTGTCCTTTGAGCAGAGGCAGGAACGACTCACCGTCAATGGGTAGTAAGGGCATCTTGGCGCCCGCAGCTTCGACGAGTGTTGGCAGTATATCGAGATTGCCGGCAAGGGCAGGCGAGATGCGATTAGGCGTAATCACGCCTGGCCAGCGTGCGATAAAGGGAACGCGCACGCCGCCTTCCCAAGTGGTGCCTTTGCCCTCGCGGAATGGGCCTGCGGATCCCGCATGATCGCCGAAGTTAAGCCAAGGACCATTATCGGAGGTGTAGATAATCAGGGTGTTTTTATCAGCCCCCGTTTGTTGCAGTATTTTGAGAAGCTGGCCGACGCGGGTATCAATCTCTGTAATGACTTCTGCATACGGCGTAGCCCCTTTGCCTTTGTAGTCAGGGTTACGTCCCAGCGGCACGTGCGGCATCGATGGCGCTATATAAAGGAAGAAAGGCTTATCTGTTTTTTGTTTCTTCAGGAATGATTCTGCCCAGTCGAATTGTTTGCCGAGAACTTTATCCATATCACTCCACGTGCCAACTTTCTCGCCGACGACACCGGATTCGATCCAGTAGAGATCGGGATAACCTGCGCGCGGTTGTCCACGTGATTGGCCGAGTGGCCACATGTCATTGGAATAGGGCAGGATGAGTGATTCATCGAAACCATGATTCGGTGGTAAGAATTGTCCATGATCCCCGAGGTGCCATTTACCACTGATGCCTGTGTGGTATCCAGCGTCCTTGAGAAGTTCGGCGATGGTCTGTTCTTTGGGGTTTAGACCTTTAGCAGACTTGGGTCCAAGGGCTGTGCCACCTAAGCCAAGTCGGTTGGGGTAGCACCCAGTCAGCAGTGCAGTGCGTGAAGACGTGCAGACAGCCTGTGTAGCGTAGAAAGAGGTGATGCGTATACCCTCTGATGCGAGACGGTCGAGATTGGGTGTCACGCAGCCCTTGCCTTGTAGTCCAATATCCGCCCAGCCCTGGTCATCGGTCATGATGACAATGATGTTTGGCTGTGCGCTGTATGCGCTTAGCGCGTGCAGTACGAACGCGATGACGAAGAGGGGTGTGCTTATGCGCATGGTGGTTATCTCCTAAAAAAGAATGAGTACCAGGATATTGCGCATAAAAGTTAGAGTCGTTCGTAAAGTAACCATGCTCCGCCGCAAGCCGTTAGCAGTGCGAATGGTCTGCGAAGGCGACTTTCGAACCATTCTTTCTGGCTGAAAGGTAAGACGCACACGCATGCGAACGAAATCACGATGAGCTGCGCTGTTTCGATGCCGACATTAAATCCGGCCAGTGCACCGAGTACTTCGGTGGAATGCTGTTGGGTGAAGTTCGCCGATGCTGCAAAGCCGAGTCCATGAAGTAAGCCGAATGCGGCTGACCCAGAAACAGCCCAGCGAGAGTGGGTCTTTCCGTTAGTGGCCATGATGCCTGCGGCTACGATGGAAGCAGCAATCATGGGTTCGATCCACGGACCAGGTGAATGTAACCATCCGTACCAGACTAAACCGAGCGTCAGGCTATGTCCGACGGTGAAGCTGAGCGACCGAAGAAAAGCCATCTGCAATGTCGGCGCACTTAAGAACATGGCCAACATGAAGAGTGCATGGTCCCAACCGTCCGGTAAGACATGCCCAAGCCCTGATTGGAAAAAACTACTGAAGGTCGCTAAGAACCCACGGGTTGGTCCGACGATGGGCACAGGGTCTGACCATTCACCGGCGGGTACGACAATCATATCGAGTCGATCGGGTGAGGTCTGAAATTTTGTCAGCGTTTTTCCAATGATTGCGGGGAAACGGATACGTAGATTTCCGGAGCCTGCTGGCAGCGCCGTCTCAGTTCTAATCCAAAGCATCACCGGGTAACGATCTGCCTCGGGTTGGCTGGCTGATTGATTGCGAACGTCAGCGGCGGAAGGGAAGGTCACATTTTCAAATCGGAGTGCGTGACCATCGACTTCGACAGAGAATTCATGTAAGAATTTTTCGGGTGCACCTGCCAGGCGTTTTACCATCAACGTGCGGTCATCAAAGAAAAAGTCGTCGATAGCCTTCACCTCAGCCGCCTCTGGCGTTAAATCCATGAGGTAGGGCGGGATGTCGAAGCGAATTGCAATTTGTAAGTTACCTTCGGTCGCGATGACTTCTGCGGTGGCTTGTTGCCAATTCGGATGTGCAGACGCGACCCCGCAGAGGGTAAGAAGCAAGAAGGCGAAGCGCATCGTGGGCCGAGACTAGAGGCCGAAAAGCACGGACTAAAGGCGAAAGAGGTCTGGCGGATGGTTTAGTCTTTAGTCCTTTGCCGTTACGCTTTGTAGTTAAGCGACGCCCATGCCTTCATTTCTTGGCATCGATTACGGTGAAAAACGCATTGGTTTAAGCCATGGCGACGAGCTCGGCTTTGCCTTTGTCTTGGAGCCAGCCACCGAGGCAGATTCTGAGGCACGCTTCGCGCATATTGAAAAAGAAATTAAACGTCACCGGGTTACCGATTTAGTCGTCGGGTATCCCTTGCGTCTCGATGGTTCGCGCAGTCGTACTACCGACGCGGTCGATAACTTTATCGCTGAGCTCGAGCGCCGGTTTAGTTTGCCCGTGCACCGTATCGACGAAGGTTTAACCAGTTCGGCTGCAGCATCGTCGCTGAAAAGACGGAAACCGCGCACACCTCAAGAGCGTCGCGCTTTCACCCAGAGCGGCGAGCTCGATTCGTTGGCGGCCAAAATCATCTTACAGGATTTCCTCAACAGTCGCGGCTATGGAATGTCGCCACCCGATCTCGATGACCAAGAAGCGTAAAGCGAAAGTTGAGTTAAAAGAGGAGCGGTTCTTGGCGACGATTGCTTACGACGGTACGGATTACCTCGGCTGGCAGATTCAGCCAACGGGTCTGACAGTACAGTCGTTCATCGAAGAACGCCTCGCGCGCATCTTCAAAAAACCCATCACCGTCATTGGGAGTGGTCGTACCGATCAAGGCGTGCACAGTGAAGGGCAGTGTTTTCATTTCGACGCCTTTTGGCGTCATTCGACAACGAAGCTAACGCGCGCACTCCGATCTGGCGAATCCGGTGGCATCCTGGTTCGGAGTATTCGGCGCGTGCATCCAAAATTCCATGCCCGCTTTGGTTCAAAGGGTAAGCGTTACCGTTATGAGATTTATTTAGGCCATGCACTCCCATGGGATTCTCGCTACTGCTTAGCTCTCGGTGATCGTAAGTTGGACATCCCGGCGATGCGTAAGGCTGCCAAACTTTTATTGGGTAAGCATGACTTTACGGCTTTCGGTGCGAATCATCGCCAAGGCATGGAGAACGAGAATCCGGTTAAGCATTTACGGCGGCTCGACGTGCGCGTGAAAGGTAAGCGTATTACCATATCCACGGAATCGACGGGGTATCTTTACAAGATGGTACGTCGACTGGTTGGAGGCCTTTTACGCGTGGGCCGTGGCGAGATGACTCCCGAAAGACTTTTGGCTTACCGCAAGGAAGGTCAGATCACAGCGGAAGTACCGACCGCGCCTGCTCGTGGATTATTTATGGAGAAGGTTTTCTACGATTTTGATAAACCTTAAGATCACTGTCGCATCACCTTATTCTTTTATAGACGCTCCTTTCGATGTCTTCTCCGTTTCATGATCTCTACGACCGCCAGATGCGGTTGCCAGGACATGGGGAAGTCGGCCAACAGCGTTTACGCGATGCGAAGGTCTTACTTGTCGGGGTAGGTGGTCTCGGTTCACCGGCAGCGCTTTACTTAGCGGCGGCAGGTGTCGGTACATTGGGGATTGCCGATCCCGATACCGTTGAGCTCTCGAACTTGCATCGTCAGATTTTACATAGCACGGATACCTTAGGCGCGCCGAAGACGGTTTCAGCGGCAGAAACGTTATCTACGCTTAATCCTGCGCTGCATATTACGTTACACCCTGAAGGTATTCAGGCGGATAATGCCTTGGAGTTGATTAAGCGGTATGACGTCGTCGTCGACGGCGCTGATAATTTCGCAACGCGTTTTCTTGTGGCCGATGCCTGTGGGTTAGCGGGTAAACCTTTGGTTCATGGAAGCGTCTTAAAGGGTGAAGGGCAGGTTGGGGTATTTTTGCCTAAATCAGGTTGTTACCGATGTTTGTATCCTGTGATGCCAGATCCCGCGACTGTACCCACTTGCGGAGAAGCGGGTGTACTTGGTGCGACGTGTGGTGTCATTGGGTCGTGGATGGCAGCGGAAACGGTTGCGATTCTTTTGAAGCAACGCACTGCATCGAAACTCTTGTTGATTGATGTCGCTGGAGGCTCTTCGAAATCTTTAGGCCTTTCGGCAGACGCCCACTGTCCTCTATGCGGAAGCGCGCCTACGATTGTCTCAATCAATCCTAATCGTTATACGTTCGCCTGTTCGTCTAAAATTATGTCCGAAGCACCCCTCGAAATTTCTGTCGAAGACGCTCGCCGTCTTTTATCGCAAAACAATCCGCCTATTTTGGTGGATGTGCGTGAGGCTGATGAGCTGGCTATCTGTCAGATTGCGGGTGCGCAGCACATTCCCTTAAGTGAGATTCCTGAGCGCTGGAGTGGTCTCTCCGCACATGCGTCGGTCCTGGTAATCTGCCACCACGGTGGACGCAGTATGCGTGCCACGCAGTTCCTGCGGTCCAAGGGGCTTTCAGGCGTTACGAACATTAAGGGTGGTATCGATGCTTGGGCTCTCAAGATTGACCCTAAACTAGCCCGTTACTGAGGGGTGGCTTCATTCTCGCTTGCCCATCTCGCCCAGCCCTCGTTTTTTATCCCCCATCATGAATCGCCAGACCCTCCTAGTTCTTGCCACTCTCGCACTCACTGCGTGCGGTCCGGCTAGCCTCCCTTCCGACTACGACTCCAGTAATCCTCAAGGCACCTTTGGCCGTCCACCAGACCTCTCGGGCATGGCTACACGCATTCGTAACGGCGACATTCCCCCTGAAGCCATTATCACCACTATTTATTTTGGATTTGATAAATATACTGTCGAGGCTTCCGAGCGCTCAAAGCTCGATGCGATTGCTGGTGCGATTAAGGGAAAGACCTTGTTGCTCCCAGGTTACACTGACCATGTCGGCACTGAAGAGTACAACGTCGGCCTTTCCGATCGTCGTGCACAATCCGTCGCTGATTACCTCGTGCGCTTAGGCAGCTCGAAGTCGCAGATGGAAGTTGTGGCTCTCGGTGAGTCACAGGCTGCGCAAGGTGCTTCGGCTGCTACGGCTGCTAAAGATCGTAAGGTGATTGTCGTTGACGCAAATTACAAAGGTGCCGCCCCTTCGGCTTCTACTGGTAATGCTGCTTCGATTAACGGCAGCGCCCGTCCTGCGCCCGCGCCCGTCGGCATTAATTAAAGTTAATGTCATGCAAAGAAGCCCCTCACGGGGCTTTTTTTGTGTTCAGTGGAACGGACTGAAGGCTAGGTTGTCTGTTTACCATGCGTCTCAGTTCTATTCTCTTATGTGCCGTAGCCGTTTCGTCAGTGACCGCTGCTGAATCTGGCTTCACCGATATTTTGCCCGGCGATGCGCTCGCGGGTTGGCGCGGTGCCGACACCTTTGATCACCGTGCGTTGATGGCGATGCCTGAAGATGCCCGTAAAAAGAAAATCGATGCATGGAATAAAGATGCACTCGCGCACTGGAAGCTTGAAGGCAGCGAGTTGGTCACCGATGGCCATGGTCCGTGTGTTGCGACGTTAAAAGACTACGGCGACGTCGAATTCCGTCTCGAATATCAAATCTCTCCCAAGGGCGACTCAGGTGTCTACCTTCGCAACGTTCCCCAAGTACAAATCTGGGACCCTGAAGACAAGGATGCCTGGAAGCATGGCGCCCAAAAGGGTAGTGGGGGGCTTTGGAATAATAGTGCGGGCGCTCCAGGCAAAGACCCTTTGGTGAAAGCTGATAAGCCTGCCGGACAATGGAATGCGTTACGGATTGTCCAAGTCGGCGCCCGTGTGAGCGTCTGGCTCAACGAACAGCTCGTGGTGGATCACGCAACGTTGGAGAACTATTACGACCGCTCCAAAGCGATCCCTGACTTAGGCCCCTTGTTGCTCCAGGCACATGGCAACCCCACGCGCTGGCGTAATTTGCGGGTGCGTGAGATTCCTTCCGACGAAGCCAATCGTATCTTGGCTTCGCACGGTCGCGAAGGTTTCGCCGCTATCTTTAATGGTACCGATCTCAGTGGATGGAAGGGCGACACCAAGGGCTACGGCGTGACGGATGGTGTGATTGTCTGCAACAAGGGCGGTAATCTTTATTACGATAAAGAGTTAGCGGATTTTGCGGTCAGGCTCGAAATCCGTTTACCCAAAGGGGGCAACAATGGCCTCTCCATCCGATCGCCCGGCCAAGGTAATGTCGCCTACGAAGGTATGTGCGAGTGTCAGGTTTTAGATGATAATTACGAAAAGAATACCGGGCAGAAGATTGATGCCCGTCAGGCACACGGATCAGCTTATGGCATGGTGGCAGCTCAGCGCGGTTATCAACGTCCCATTGGCCAATGGAACTTCCAAGAAGTCACCGTCGTTGGCCACACGATCAAAGTAGAGCTCAATGGTTACCCCATTCTGAATGCCGACCTGTCGAAGGTTGATATGAAGACGGTGATGGCGAATTCACCTCACCCTGGAAAAGATCGCTTAAGTGGACTCTTTGGTTTCTTGGGCCACGGCGATCCTGTCTCCTTCCGGGAGATTTCGATCAAAGAAATTCCCAAGAAGTAATTCGGCGCTTTCGATTACTTCGGAGCGCGCTCCCAAGCTTTCACCCAATCGACTTCAAAGAGATTGGGTGATTGGCTTTTGGGGCCATAGCCGGCGGCTGGACGTTCACCGCTCCAACTTTTGATGTTCGATTCGCTGGTTAAGAGAATAAATTCGGGTGCGCGTGATGCAGGGCAGGTGATATCGGTCGCAACAATCTGTCCATCGCGGCTAAAGTGATAGCCCGTGGCGTCCCACTCTACACCATAGGTATGCCACTCAGGTCCGGCTTTTTGTGCGAAGTGTTTAGAGCTGATATGTTTCTCGGTTGGCGATCCATAGGGACCCCAGTGCAAAGCATATTGGTATTCACCCTTCATCATTCCGGTGGTCTCCATGATATCGATTTCCACGCCATCCGTCGGGGCGCCGGCGGCTTTACCCGATTGTCCGTAGGTCTGTGATTGTGCCCAGAAGGCTACTTGGGTGCCGGGTAAGACGTTGAATCGACAGCGGGCTTCAATCTTGCCCATCACCAGTTCGACCTTGCGACGTGTGGTGACGAAACCGCAAAGCGTTTTACCCTCAGGGTTTGTCCAAGTTGTGATCACGAGGTGACCATCACGCACGTCCACCGCTTCTGCCGAATTAAGGGCATCTCTGCGTTTCCCTGTTTCGATGTTCCAAATCTTTGGGTTGAGAGACGCACTCTCAAAGTTTTCTTCGAGTATGAGCTTAAAGTCTGCGGTCGCTGCGTTGGCAGCAATCGTCAGTACATAAAGACCCGAGAGAAGGCGCAGGACCATTGGGGCATCCTCGCGACCTTTGTCAGTGCGTCAAATCTTCCGAACGACCGAACGGGCAATGCCTTGAACGATTAATTCCGTGATGGGGAAGAGTTCAGGGTAAGCTTGATTTTCTGCCTTCAGGTAAGTTTTGCCACCTTGACGTACGAGACGCTTAAGAGTGGTTTCGCCATCAATCAGCGCAGCCACAATGTCGCCGGGTTTGGGTTGGCCAGGTTCGATGACGACCATGTCGCCATCAAAAATTTGCGCATCGATCATACTGTCGCCGCGTACGCGCAGGGCGAAGGACTGAGGGGCACGACGGCGTGAACCTTCTTGGATGGGAACTTGGAGTTGATCGAGGACACCTGAGGATTCGGTATAGTCAGGGAAGCCAGCTGCGATGGACCCCATGACAGGGAGGTCGCCGAGCTCGATGGCATCTTCGCCTGGACCTTCGAATTGGATGACAACCGAGCCGCTTTTGGCCTCGGCCTTGGGAATATGATAGGCACGGGCAGCACCGGGCACGCGCTCGAGTACACCCTTGCGTTCTAGGGCCTGTAGATGCCCGTAGACGGCATTTGTGCTCGCGAACTTGAAGTGGGCTTGGATATCGCGGATCGAGGGCCAGTAGGAGTTCTTAGAGATATGCTTCTGCATGAACTCCAGGATGGCTTTTTGGCGGTCGGTGAGTGCTTCCATGAACGGATGGTCAGGTGAAAGAGCGTTCATGTCAAGGGGTAAACTACTGCCCAAAGGGCCTAGTGCCATCTAGACCCATCGGCTCATGTGCTCGGATTTTACTTCCTGCTTCTTGGGCAAGGCTCAATACATCTCTTGCTATGTCTCGTAAGCCCATTGCCCGAGTTAACCGTCACGCGAAGTCACTGGTTCCGCTGAAGCTCTTTGAGGATGCCGATATCCCTGAACTTCTCGAGGGGCTGAAGGATCCGCTCGTGTTGGTGCTCGATGGTATTCAGGACCCACACAATTTAGGCGCATTGTTACGTACGGCCGATTGTGCCGGTTGCGCCTTTGTCGTCATCACCCGTCGCAACTCAGCCCCGATTACCGAGACGGTACGTCGCGTGGCAGTGGGTGCTGCGGAAAATCTGCCGATTGTTTTGGCGAACAACCTGCGCAACGCGCTCGATAAATTAAAAGAAGCCGGCGTTTGGGTTGCGGGCACGAGTGACCATAAAGCGAGCCAGTCGCTCTATAACGCAAAACTCACCGGACCTTTGGCGATTGTTTTGGGTGCAGAGGGTGATGGCATCCGCCACCTCACTGCTGAGACCTGCGATCTTTTGGTGAGCATCCCGATGCTCGGCACCGTACCATGCCTAAATGTCTCCGTGGCTGCTGGGGTGTGTCTTTTTGAGGTATTGAGGCAACGTGGTAAGCGCTAAGATTAATAAAAAACTGCATAGTTCTTATTATCAGCCAGGTTGACAGTTGGGGTTCAGACGGCATTATTGAGGGTGAGGTTACCCCCCTCTTACAAATATGTAC
>CAIYUD010000240.1 GCA_903929325.1 uncultured Opitutia bacterium
GCCTTATTGGCATAGCCTTCAGCATTAATGAAACGGCAAAAATTGAGCGATCTCCACTCGGGGTCGCGGATGAGCAACATCCCATCGTCTACCTCGCAGGCCTAGCCTGCATGGCATTCGCCATCGTCAACTGGCCAACGCGACCGAAACTTAAGCGCTAGCGCCTTGTTTTTCGTAACGCTTACGGTCGCTATCTGAAAGGTAGCGCTTGCGCATACGAATGTGGTTCGGGGTCACCTCAACCAATTCGTCCGTTTCGATGTATTCAAGACAAGCTTCGAGCGACATCTTACGGTGTGGCTTGATACGAGCTTGGTCATCTGAGCCCGAAGCACGCACGTTCGTGAGCTTCTTATTGTGGGTTAGGTTCACCTCAAGGTCGTTATCTTTACAGTGCTCACCAATCACCATACCCATGTAAATTTCGTCACCAGGGGAGACGAAGAAGTCACCGCGATCATAGAGACGGTCGAGTGAATAAGCAAAGACCTCGCCAGGCTCAGCCGCAATCATCACGCCGGCAGCACGGTGGGGTGGTTCGCCACGAACAGGCTCATAGCCGAGCAAGGTGTGGTACATGACAGCATCACCACGTGTGGTTGTGAGCATGAGGGTACGCAGACCGAAAAGGGAACGTGAAGGGATCTTGAATTCCATGTGAATCCAGCCACTGGTGCCGGCCTTGGTGTCCATGTGACGAAGCTCGCCCTTGCGACCAAGCACGAGCGACATGACGTCATTCTGTGATGCTTCAGGGCAATCGACTGCGAGGGTTTCCACTGGTTCACACACCACGCCATCAACTTCCTTAAGGATGACACGGGGCTTACCAACTTGAAGTTCATAACCTTCGCGGCGCATGGTTTCAATCAACACGCCAAGGTGCATGAGGCCACGACCCGAAACCTGGAAAGCGTCGGCACCTGGCTCACGCTCAACACGAAGAGCAACATTCCGCTCGAGCTCACGGATGAGACGATCGCCGACCTGACGACCGGTAACAAATTTTCCGTCGCGACCTGCGAAGGGTGAATCATTCACGCGGAATGCCATCGTAACCGTTGGTTCGTCAACCTCCACAGGGGTGAGCGCAACAGGGTTGTCGATATCCGCAATGGTTGCACCGATTTCAACATGCTCGAGGCCGACGACTGCGACGATGTCCCCCGCAGAGACTTCCTTGGCTTCCACGCGGCCGAGTGCTTCAAAGACTTCAACCTTCAGTGTCCGCTGCTTGGTGATTTCGCCCGTACGTGAGACTAAGCTCACAGGCATACTACCACGGATTGTGCCGGCGGTCACCCGACCCACAGCGATTCGACCAACGTAATCACTGTACAAAATAGTCGTGACCATAATCTGCAACGAATGCGCTAAGGCTTCTTCGCGAGATTTGAAACCAGCTGCGGCACTACGGGGCGAGCCTTGAGCGTAGGGCGCAGGGATGTGATCGACGATTGCCTGGAAAAGTTCGAGGAGGTCTTTCGGGCGCTTACCTTCTTCGCACTTTGCGCGGTCAAGCGTACCCCAACCTTCGCGACCGGATGCGTAGATAATTGGGAAATCGAGTGCGTACTCAGGTGCATCAAGGGCAACGAGCAGGTCAAAGATTTCATTCACGACGGCATCGGGACGTGCGGATGCTTTATCGATTTTGTTAATGACCACGATTGGCTTCAGTCCGAGGGCAAGCGCCTTGGAAAGAACGAAGCGGGTCTGCGGCATCGGGCCTTCAAAGGAGTCAACAACCAGAAGACAGCCATCGGCCATATTAAGAACGCGCTCAACTTCGCCACCGAAGTCAGCGTGGCCTGGGGTGTCGATGAGATTAAGTTTATAGGACTTCTTCGTACGATCATCCATCCAACGCACCGAACAATTCTTCGCCGTAATGGTAATACCGCGCTCACGCTCAAGATCACCCGAGTCCATAATCAGACCGTGCTGGCCACCGGCGAGTTTATCGAGGTCCTCGGCCCGGAACATGCCGGACTGATAGAGGAGTCTATCAGTTAAAGTAGTTTTGCCATGGTCGACGTGAGCGATGATGGCGAGATTGCGGATTTCCTGTGACATGGCTTCAAGCTGAGGAGTAGGGATTAAAAGCAGAAGAAGGAAGGATTAATTGGCCGAAAAGACTAAAGACTAAGGACTAAAGCGATTAGGCTGAAAAACCGCCAAAATCCGCCTGCACCCCATCCTAGTCCTTAGTCTTTAGGCCTTAAGCTCAACCTTTAGGCCAAACCATCTCGAACCAGCATTGCTTCCGGGTCGGGGTCTCGGCCCATGAAACTGCGGAAAAGGTCGCCGGCAGGCTCACTGTTGCCCTTCGCAAGGATCTTCTCCCGAAGGTCACGACCTGTCTTGGGATTCAGCAGGCCCTCTTTCTTGAAGCGACTGAAGGCATCGGCATCGAGGACCTCTGCCCACTTATAAGCGTAGTAACCACAGGCATAACCGGTGGCATCGGAAAAGAGGTGATTAAAGCGACGCGCCATGGATGGAATCTTTATTCCCGAAGCCGGTAGCCATGCTCCCATGGTTTCGTTCCAGTGCTTATCTAAATCAATCGTAGCCGCTTCGGTTGCACGCAGGTGTAAATCTAAGTCGAGCTTCCCAAAGGCTAGCTGACGCATGCACGTCGACGCCGAACGGAAATTGGCAGCGGCATCCAGTTTAGCTAAAAGATCAGCTGGCAACGGTTCACCCGTTTCATGGTGACGGGCAAACAAATCAAGCGACTCACGGTACCAACACCAATTTTCTAGAATCTGTGAAGGCAGTTCGACAAAATCATGGGCCACACGGACACCTGCCAAAGACTCAACCTCAACTTCGCAAAGTAAGTGGTGCAGCAAGTGACCAAACTCGTGGAAGACCGTGACAACTTCATCGTGCGTTAGTAACGCCTGCTTCCCAGGTAAAGGGGGCGTGAAGTTTCCACACATCAACCCGAGGTGAGGCGCAAAGGAGCCATCTGCTTGTGGTCCACCTGTGCGGAAGAAGTTCATCCACGCACCCCCACGCTTCGATTCACGCGGGAACCAATCCGTATAAAAAGATCCAAGGTGACGTTCCCCATCGCGCACTTCGTAGAAACGAACCTCAGGGTGCCATACCGCTACGGGTGCAGCTTCCATGCGCGGTTCGGCCGCACGGATGACCCTTCGATCGCCCGTCTTTGGATCCACATAAACGGCATCTCGGCCGACCACCTTAAAGCCCATGATGCCTCCAAAGAGACTAAACATGCCCTTCACCACCCCATCAACCGGGAACCAAGGGCGGAGAGATTCATCGTCAAAACCATGAAGTTCGCGGCGCATCTTTTCAGACCAGTATCCAAACTCCCAAGGGAACAGTGCGCGGGGCGCATCGCCTTGCTTCTTCGCGCGATAGACTTCGAGTTCTTTGCTCTCGGCATCGAAGCGTGCCTTCACGCGTTTATGCAAATCATCGGTGAAGCTCAAAGCGCGCGCACCTGTTTCAACCATGCGACGTGTCGTCACTAAATCCGCAAAGCTCGCCTTGCCGAGAAGTTGTGCCTTCTCGTGTCGTAGTTGGATAATTTCCCGCACGAGTGCGGTATTATCCCATGTACCTGTATGGCCGACACGCGAAGATGCCTCCCAGATTTCACGTCGCAGTTCGACATCCTCAGCATGTTGCATCACGGGCAACATCGACGGTCCCTGTAAAGTGAAGCGCCATGCTTCCGGGCGCTCTTTGGATATTGCTGACTGCTTAGCAGCGGCACGTGCCGATTCAGGCAAACCCGCTAAACGTTTCTCATCGGTTACAAAAACTTCCCAGCTATTCGTGGAATCCAAAACATTTTCAGTATATTTCTGAGTGATCTCCGCCAGTTTGGCATTCAATGCAGCGAGCCTTACTTTTTTCTCGGGCGGTAAATCAGCACCACTCTCAACGAAGCCAGCTACTGTTTCCGCAAGGAAGCGGTGGCGAACGCCTTTGAGCCCCTTAGCCTCGTTGCTTTGCGCAAATGCCTTTAAGGTCGACCAGACTTCTGGATCAAGGGCGATTGAAGTATAAAAGGCGGTGACGTCAGGGAGGAGCGCGTTGTAAGCCTTGCGCAACTCAGGGGAATTAAGCACCGAGTCTAAGTGGGAAACGAGACC
>CAIYUD010000241.1 GCA_903929325.1 uncultured Opitutia bacterium
CGTGCTTATTAAAAGTCGGTCCAACCCGCGGGCCCGCGCAAGACATCGCTCCTGGCGAGACCTTCACCACCTTCCGCGCCTTTGGACTCGTCCAAGACTCATCCAGTCGCGAACGCCGCGGCCTAGCCCAACGTCGCATGTACCGCACACTGGCACCGTGGGTGACGGAGAATCCATTGATGCACCATCTAGTCGCTTCGAGTCCTGAAGCAGCGCGTGCGGCCATCGATCAAGCGGCCGAAGTTGGTTTTGAGATGATCATCCTCTCGTTCGGCTCGGGCTTCAATATGGAGAACAACGACCCTGCGTATTTGGAGAAATGGCGGAAGGTGAACGCCTATGCGCAGTCCAAGGGCATCGAGCTCGGCTCCTATTCTTTATTAAGTAGTCGGAAAGTCGGCGGCGGTAACGATGTGGTGCCTGCGCCAGGTGAGCGCGTCACCTTTGGTAATGCGCCTGCGCTGACGAGCCCCTGGGGCCTTGAATACTTTAAGAAGCTCTACGCGTTTTTCAAAACCACCGGCTTCACGGTTTTAGAACACGACGGTTCTTATCCTGGCGACTGGGATGTGACAGCGCGCCCGCCGTTGCAAAAAGGCCTCGCCGATTCACAGTGGGCTCAGTGGAAAATTATTAATGAGTATTACCGCTGGTGTCGCGGACAGGGCATCTTCCTCAATGTACCCGATTACTATTTCTTGGCGGGATCGAATAAGTGCGGCATGGGTTATCGCGAAGTGAACTGGTCGCTTCCGCGCGCTGAGCAAGTCATCCATACGCGCCAGAATATTTACGATGGCACTTGGGATCGTACACCTTCGATGGGCTGGATGTTTGTACCGCTCAGTGAATACCAAGGTGGAGGCAAAGCTGCGACCATCGAGCCACTGGATAGTCACTTGGAGCACTACAATCTGATGATGCTCTCCAATCTTTCGTATGGCGTCCAAGCCTGTTACCGCGGGCCGCGACTCTTCGACACGCCACGCGTGCGCGACCTGGTGAAGGCAAACGTCGACTGGTTTAAAGCACACCGTGCAATCCTTGAGAGCGATGTGATTCACGTGCGTCGGGCGGATGGTAAAGATTGGGACGGCCTCTTACACGTAAACCCTCAGCTCAAAGAGCGAGCGCTTCTATCGGTCTTCAATCCATTAAATCAGTCGATAGAGCGCGAGATCCTCGTACCGCTTTACTATGCAGGCTTAAAAGAGTCGGTTACAGCTTCGATCAATGGCGCGGGCGACACGAACCGCGTGAAGCTTGATTCCACGGGTCGCGCGAAGGTTCGCCTAACCCTTCCGCCGAATAGTCATACGTGGGTTGTCTTCGGAGAGTAAGGCCGACTCACTCGAAATACAAAGCCCCGGATAGCCGGGGCTTTTTTGTGCCCAAAATCTTAGGTAACCGTCACGCCGCCATCGACCACGAGGTTGTGTCCCGTGATCCAGCGAGCGTCGGACGAAAGTAAGAATGCCACGGGGCCAGCAATGTCTTCGCCTTGGCCGAGTCCGAGCGGGTACGACTTAATGTAACTTGCGTACTCTGTTTCTGTCATAGTCGCGCGCACCGCGGTAAACATTCCGGCTTCGACGAGGCCCGGGGAGACGACATTGACGCGAATTTTTTCTCCAGCGAGTTCGAGCGCGAGTGTATGCATCAAACCAAGCAGCGCGGCCTTGCTTGTGGTGTAGGCGGAATGTCCGATGGCTCCGCGTATACCCGCAATCGAACCAATGAAAACAATCGAGGCGCCAGGTTTAATTTTTCCTGCGCGCAGTAAATGACGTAGCAACATTGCGGGGGCGTTGACGTTCACTTCAAGGGATTGAGCTAAAGTGCCCACAGGTGCCGCACGGAAGGGGAGGACATCGAGTACGCCGCTGCAAAGCACTAAGCCATCGAGCGGCGGTAAGTCTTTCAGGTTAACTTCCCAGTCGGCGGGCTTGAG
>CAIYUD010000242.1 GCA_903929325.1 uncultured Opitutia bacterium
ACCTGAACATGACGCGCCGCTGCTCGCCGCAGGTGCTCAAGATGGTCAATGCACTGCTGAATGACTTGAGTGGACGTAATTTGGGTGACTATTTCTCACCGATTGCGGCACGCGATTGGGATAGCGTCTTCAAACTTCAACAATCTCACCCGAAGGCACCCCAAGTCGGGCAGTCACTTTGGGTGCGAATCACGGATGAAGCTGCAGAAGAAGAACCCATTGAAACCCAAGCGCGCTGGATAGCGGGAGACTTGGATCGGAGTCAGGTACTCGAAGATGCGACGAAGGTTGGCAACCGACGGCTTAAAGCTGGCGTTACCTGTGCAATCTTGGTCGGGAAAAACGATGATGCTGCGACCATTGCGGAAATGCTCCGCGTCAACGGTATCGAAGCAAGCGACGAGGCCTCAACGGCTGTTATTCGCGACAACCCCGTCACAGCTGGACTCTTTGCCATTATTGAATGTGCAGCTCACCCCGACAATGGTCTCGCCCGTGGCCTTGCCTGGATGTCACCAACAGCACGTCGATTGGTAGTGGACGAGACAGGTAAGCCAAACTGGGCAGGTATCGCGCGTCGTGTAGCAGATCTCTTTGCTGCTCGCGGTGCAGAGGCAGTCGTCGACTGGCTCGCCGGAACTATTCAAAAAGAGGAATCGACGCCTTTCCTCGATAAACGCCTGCGTCAGTTCCGTGCTATCGCGAGCGATTACGACGCAATGCAAAGCCGTAATCTCAGCGAGTTTATCAGTTTTGCAGATAGTTCGCATTTACGTGATACTGCCGATCGCAGCTCCGTACAGGTCATCACCATTCACCGCTCAAAAGGACTTGAGTATGACATGGTCTACATGCCCTGCCTTAATGACGGCCACCACAAGATGGCAGAGGTTCGCGGTAACTTACTGTATATGACACCGGCTATGCGCCAAAAGTCAGGGGAAACTAAAGGTAATAGCATTTACGACGAAACACTCTTCAGACCCGATTGGATCCTAGCGGGTATGAACGGCAGCATCGCTAAACATATCCCCGTCGTAAAAGAAGCCGCCGAGGCGCTCGCAGGCGAAGGCGGATACGGCAGCCTTTGCCGTCTGTATGTAGGTATGACCCGTGCGCGAATCCGACTTGTGATGGTCTCAAACAAGCTCAGCGATGAAGCCACCAAGATAGGTAAGAAAGGTAAGAATGCCGGACTGCCAGCCAAGACCCACTTCGAACATGAAGATAATCATGGCAGCCACGATTTTGCTAAATTCTTGGAATCTGGGCTCGCTGGAAGCGAAGGCACCTTAACTCAACCACTCAAGAGCGAGGGTGCTGTTGAGGCTGAAATTGTTTGGAGCGACAGCAAAGATCCGACTGACACAAGTTGGGTTGCTGCCTGCGGCAAAAAAGCAGGAACAGTCGAAACCAAGCCGGATGCCGTCGTGCTGGTCCCCAATGGACGTAAGTTCAAGGCCGCTATCCGTCCGCAAAGAAACAAACCATCTTCGCAGCCAAATATCGCGGAAACTCCCTGGGCGAAGGCATCATCTGAGCTCCGGGGCAAACAGTTCGGCACCTATGTCCACGACTTGTTTGCACAACTCGATCGGGATGCTGACAGCTTTATCCAAAAACTAGAGAAAACACGGGCCGCTGAAGGCATGGAAGCCGTGCACGCTGCTGCGATTGAACGTATCAAGGCATGTCTAGGCGACCCTGAGATTCGCAAACTCTTAGTCGACGACCTCGAAGGAAAACTTGTCTGGGTTGAGCGCAGAGCTGTCGTCATGAACGACAAAGGATTAACTCCAGCAGTCTTTGACCGCGTACACATCACG
>CAIYUD010000243.1 GCA_903929325.1 uncultured Opitutia bacterium
GAGTGCGGATGAGATTATGGGTTTCGGGCTTAAGGTCTGTGTGAAGTGATACATAGTCTGAAGTCGACAGTAGTTCATCAACCGTATCGAGGCGCTTGATGTTATGGGCTTCGGCAAACGATGCATCCCAGTGGTTTCCGAATCCCGCAACCTGCATGCCGAATGCCCTCGCTCGGATGGCGACTTCTTTTCCAATTCGCCCTAAGCCAACAATACCGATTGTTTTTCCGAATAACTCGAAGCCCGTTTTACGTTTCCAGCCTCCTGTGCGTGTCGATTCGGTGTGGAATATAAAATTACGCTCAAGGGCGAGTAAGAGAAGGAAGGCGTGTTCGGCGACCGTGGTGTGGTTGACACCAGGAGTATACAAAATCGGGATGCCGGCAGCGGTGGCGGCAGCGATATCGATTTTGTCGGTGCCAATGCCGTATTTGCTAATCACTTTGAGGCGGGGCAGGGCCGTGGCGATCACCTGCGCGGTAATCGCATCATCGCCGCAGATATAGCCGTCAACTTCACCAACTTGGGCTAAGGTATCCTTTTCGTTGAGCGGTCCGCGAGCGGTGACAATTTCCCACCCAGTTTCTTTTAAAATACGCTGATGGTCTCCTGGCGTATCGAGGAAAGAAGTTGAGGTCAGCAGGACGCGTGGCATCTGTATAGAAGGACTGGGCAGGAACTTGCCCATCGCCTCTTGGTCTACATATCCTTCAGTCTTTAGGCAAGCGGCAGTCACCTTGATTTACCTCATTTTGCCAGCACTTACCCCCTTTATCATTCTACAATGACCCAATACCGCTGGAGAATCGCTGCGCTCCTCTTCTTGGCGACGACGATCAACTATTTCGACCGTAACTTATTTTCGGTCGTGATGATCGATCCGGCTTTCAAAAGTGAGTTTGGTTTTACCAAAGAAGATTTTAGCGTCATCGATGCCTGCTTCAAGGTAGCTTACGGAATAGGTTTCTTGGTTATGGGTAGTGTCTTGGATGTCTTCGGTCCAAGAAAAGGCCTCTCACTCTCGCTCTCACTTTGGGCAGCATGTTCACTCGCCCACGCATTCTGTGGTCGGCTACTCCATTTTTCACTCGCACGATTCGGACTGGGCCTCGGTGAATCCGGAAATTTCCCAGGTGCAGTTAAGGCTTCCGGTGAATGGTTTCCGAAAGAAGAACGCGCACTTGCACTGGGTATCGTCAATGCGGGCGCGAACGTCGGTGTTATTTTGGTTTATTCAGTTATCCCTTTTATTCTCCGTGAATATGGCTGGCGCTGGGTTTTTGTGGTTTCAGCGGTATTCCAATGTCTCTGGTTGTTTTTGTGGTTTAGGACTTACCGATCGCCCGAAAATTGTGAAGGTGTGAATGAAAGTGAGCTCACGCACATTCGTGATGGACGTGTGACGTCTACTCAAAGTGTGCCTTGGAGTGCGGTGACGGGTAAGCGTCAGGCTTGGGCATTTGCGGCCAGTAAATTTCTCTGCGACCCGGTTTGGTATTTTTACCTTGTCTGGCTCCCAACGTTTTTCTCCGAAAATGAAAAGTTTGGCGGTACAAAATTAGACTTAAAGTCGATCACGCTACCTTTTCTCGTCATCTATATTGTCAGTGATTTAGGCAGTGTGGCGGGCGGATGGTTCTCGAGTCGTTTGATTAAGGCCGGTCTCTCAACCAATGCTGCACGCAAGAGCACCATGCTCTTAGCCGCCATTGCTGTGCTACCCGTATACCTTGCAGCGCAGACAACCAGCCTGTGGACGGCCGTCGGCTTGATCGCCATTGGTACGGCTGCACACCAAGCCAACTCATCGACACTTTTTGCAACTGTCGGTGATATGTTCCCTTCATCTGCTGCGGGACGTGTCACCGGCATGGGCAGTTTTATGGGATCGGTTTCAGGCGCGGCCGTTGCCTACGGCACCGGAACCATCGTCGCCAAATTTGGATTCCAAGCCATGTTCATTTACGCCTCAGTGGCATACTTACTCGCCCTCATCATCTTTCACGTACTTGTGCCGCGGCTAGAGCCAGCTAAGTTGGAAGAATAAGGATTAAAGCTACTAACACCGCTAGTACCGCTAGTACCGCTAAACTTACGCCGGTACTACCAAGTTCACCAACTTGCCGGGCACGATGATTTCCTTGAGGACGGTTTTGCCTTCGAGGAATTTTGCAACCGAGGGATCGGCTTTGGCGAGGGCCAAGAGCTGTTCCTTGGTTGTGTCTTTCGGGAGTTTTTGTGTCGAACGCACCTTGCCGTTAACCTGAAAAATAACTTCGACGGTTGTTTCGATAAGTTTTGCGGCATCCGCTTTTGGCCAGCCTGCGTCGGAGATGCTGCCATCATGCCCAAGGCGTGACCAAATCTCTTCAGCTAAATGCGGAGCAAAGGGTGCGACTAAGCGTATAAAGTCCTCGAGCGTTGAGCGCGAAATAGTGGGAGCTTTTTCAGCAGCATTTAAGAAGATCATCATCTGCGAGATGCAGGTGTTGAATCCGAGGGTTTCGATGTCTGCAGAAACTTTTTGTATCGTTTTGTGTAATTCTCGGGTGAGTTCTTCAGGTTCTGTCGTGCCAGAAGACTTGGCTGCTGGTTTGCCTGAGGTCTCATCAATGGCTAATCGCCAGGTGCGACGCAGGAATCGGCTGACGCCTTCGATACCATTGGTATTCCAGGGTTTGGAGGCTTCGAGTGGCCCTAGGAACATGAGGTAGAGGCGAAGTGCGTCCGTCCCGTAAGCTTTAACAATATCGTCAGGGTTGACGACATTACCGCGGCTCTTGGACATCTTTTCACCGTCTTCACCTAAGATAAGACCTTGATGGAAAAGTTTCTTGAACGGTTCGGGCGTTGGCAGAACGCCGAGGTCGTAAAGGAAGCGGTGCCAGAAGCGGGCGTACAGTAAGTGGAGCACGGCGTGCTCGGCACCACCGATATAGAAATCAGGACAGCCCCAATAGGCCTGTAATTCTTTCGACGCTATCTCCTTCGAATTTTTTGGATCAAGGAAGCGGAGGTAGTACCAGCAGGAACCTGCCCATTGCGGCATGGTGTTAGTTTCTCGCGAAGCTTTGACCCAGAGCGGCCCGGGTTGCTTCTCGCTGGCTGCCACGGTCGCACCTGTGGCGAGATCGAACCAAACATTGAGCCACTGAGGTTCTCGCGAAAGGGGTGAGTCGCCCGTTGGTGAAGGCTGGTAGGACTTCACTTCTGGCAACGTCAACGGCAGTTGCTGTAAAGTCAGCGGCACTGCGCAGACATCGCGACCGTCAATCACGCAGGTGACTGCTTCTTTCGGTAAAAATTCGCGGACAGCGGAATCAGCTGGGATGCGCGCAAGGTCTTCTTTGGAAATCCAAAGGATGGGGAAGGGTTCGCCCCAGTAGCGCTGTCGAGAGAACAGCCAGTCACGTAGCTTAAAGTTAACTGCAGCCTTCCCTTGGTTTTTAGACGCGAGTTCTGCGGTGATCAGTGTTTTGGTTTCGTTGGCTGTTTTGCCATTGAAGCGTCCGGAGTTCACCATGGGTCCATCACCTGTCCAAGCTGCCTTTTGGACATCAACCGATTCTTTCGATCCAACCACTTGAATGATGGGGAGTTTGAATTGGGTCGCGAATTCATGGTCACGCTCGTCGTGGGCAGGTACTGCCATGATGGCACCCGTGCCGTAACTCATGAGGACATAGTCGGCGATCCAGATGGGTAACTTCGTGTCGTTGACTGGATTGATAGCGTAAGCACCTGTGAATACGCCGGTTTTCTTTTTATCGGCGAGGTCGGTACGTTCGAGGTCTGATTTGTTTCGGACGAGGGCGATGTACTCTTGGACGGCTTCCTGCTGTTCAGCGGAAGTTAGTTTGGCGACAAGCGGGTGCTCAGGTGCGATGACCATATAGGTCGCGCCAAAGAGCGTATCAGGACGAGTTGTGAAAACAGTTAACGACTCACTTTTATGTCCGCTGATTGCAAAGGTGACTTCGGCGCCTTCCGATTTTCCAATCCAGTTCTTTTGCAGGCGCTTGGTAGAGTCGGGCCAATCGAGAGCGTCTAAGCCTTCGATGAGTTTGTCGGCATAAGCAGTGATGCGTAAAACCCACTGACGGATCGGACGGCGTTCGACAGGGTGATTGCCGCGATCGGAGCGAGGTCCTTCGGGCGTATTCAAGACTTCCTCGTTCGCTAAGACGGTACCAAGTGCTGGACAGAACCAAACGGGCTTCTCCGATACGTAAGCTAAACCATGTCGGAAGAGTTTAAGGAAAATCCACTGCGTCCAGCGAAAGTAATTTTCATCCGTCGTCGCAATCTCGCGATCCCAGTCGATGGCAAATCCGAGCATCTGTAATTGCCGACGGAAGTTATCAATATTGCGGCGCGTCTGCACCGCGGGGTGTTCGCCTGTAGCGATGGCATGTTGCTCTGCAGGTAGTCCAAAAGAATCCCAACCCATGGGGTGGAGGACATTGTAGCCACTGGCCTTGCGTTGGCGTGCGAGGATATCCGAGCCGGTGTAACCCTCAGGGTGTCCAATGTGAAGTCCCGCACCTGATGGGTAGGGGAACATGTCTAAGACATAGTATTTCGGTTTACCGCAGGTCGGCGGTAGGGCGCGGAAGGTACCATGTTCTTTCCAATAGGCCTGCCACCGTCCTTCGAAGGCGGTAAAGTCATAGTTACCCTTGGGCGTTTCCATCAGTTCGAGAAAGCCCAACCCTGGGCTAAGAGTCAAGGCGAGGGGAGGGAGGGGTAGAAGGAGGGGAGAAGGAGACTAAAGGCTAAAGACTAAGGACTAAGGACTGAAGGGTATAACTAGAGATCAGTGTATGCCTGTCTTTAGTCCTTTAGCTTTAGTCTTTAGTCTCCTGAGTGCGCGCTGTCTTAGAGTGTGATCCGGCGCTTACTTAGGTAGCTGAGACACTTCGCTTCCGCGGCACGCATCGCTTTGGCTTCGGCAGGCTTCTTGTCGCGGTAGCCTGCGAGGTGTAGCCAGCCATGTACCAAGTAAAGTAAGAGCTCAGACTTTGCGGACTGGCCATGCTCGGGCCCCGCGCGACGGGCTTGGTCGACATTGATGACGATTTCGCCGGCAAATGGTTCAGCGGGGTGGGCTTCGCCGATGAAGGTAATGACGTCCGTCACCGACGCATCATTCATGAATGTTTTATGGATCTGGGATATTTCTTTATCCCCAACAAAAACCACTGAGAGCATGCCCTTAGGGCATTTCGCCCAGCGCTGAAGGTCCAAGGCAGCAACCACCCGTGAAACTTTTGTCAGAGGTGCGGGAAAGCCTTTGCGACGGCTAGTCGTGTCGACGACGCGGGTCATGGATTAAAAGGCCGCGTGAAGTTTCTCCCAAAGTTCTTCCAGTGCTTGAGGGAGAATGTGCGTCTCAGCTGTGACGGGCATAAAGTTATGATCGCCTTCCCAGCGAGGTACCACGTGTGCATGCAGGTGTTGCGGGATACCTGCGCCAGCAGTCTTGCCGACGTTGATACCGATATTGAATCCACTTGGACGCATCGTCTCCTGTAAAACTTTTTGTGAACGGATAACGAGTTCAAGAAACTCTGCGCGCTCGTCAGGTGTGAGATCAGCAAGTTCGGCGACTTCTCGATTCGGCAGCACCATTAAGTGTCCTGGATTGTAAGGAAAGTTGTTCAGCAAAATAAAACAGGTCTTGCCGCGGTGGACGATGAGCGAGCTCCGGTCGTCTTGGGCGGCGAGTAATTCGGGGAAAGGGTTGCCAGCCGCAGGTTTCTTACGGCTCTCAATATAGCGCATCCGCCAGTAGGGATGAAGGTGGTTCATGTGTCGTAAAGGGTAGGGGCCTCAGGGTCGGAGGCAAAGACCGATTATGTAAAGAAGTCGCATCCCTTTCTGGTCTAGGTTAGAGTGAAGTATGGGTGCGTGTTGTCAGCCTAAGCCGATTGAGCCAGAAGCTCCTGCGTGTTGTCATGCCCCGCGACCTGATGCATCAGGGCCGGCTTGGTGGAAACTCGGTCTTTGTTTGGTGCTGGCGGGGTTGAATATGACTTTTGGGATAAATCTTGATCGTGAAGTTGATGGGGTTCGTGAGATCCCAAATTTCAGTCCGATTTATTGGGGAATCCACGGATTCTTACTCACCGCATCGGTGGTTGCATTTGCGTTACTGGGTTGGCCGCTCTTTAGGGGTGCTTGGCAGACGTGGCGTCGACGTCAGTTAACACTCGAATCACTTTTTCTACTTTCTGCTTTCGGTGCACTTGTGCTCTCGGCGATCTCGACCTTCACGGGTCGTGGTAGTGTTTATTACGACGTCATTCCCGTCGTCTTAGCTATTTATACTTTTGGCTCACTTTTGGGTGAACGAAGTCGTGGTCAGGCCAATGCCGCTTTAGCAGCTTTGCGCACAACCTTGGACACGGTCACGGTTGTGGGTTCAGACGGAGCACCGCAGCGCCAAGCACGTTCGGCCTTACAAGAAGGCCAGCGGGTTGCTGTGCTTGCAGGTGAAACAGTTCCTGTCGACGGCACTGTGACTTCCGGTTCTGCGACGGTTGTGGAAGCGGCAGTAACGGGTGAGCCTTTCCCAGTTGCGAAACATGTCGGCGACCGAGTTTTTGCGGGATCCGTCATTGCGGATGATGGCTACCTCCAGGTTGCACCCGATTTAAGCAAAGCCAGCCGCATGGACGGCGTGCTCGACGCCGTGGTGCGTGCACTGGATGCGCCAACACGTATTCACCGCGATGCAGATGCACTGCTGCGCTGGTTCCTGCCTTTTGTAGTCATCGCGGGAGTGCTCACATATTTGGGTTGGGCTTATTACGGACACTTTGAAAAAGGCTTACGTGCGATGCTCGCCGTTTACTTAGTGGCTTGTCCCTGTGCCCTTGGTTTAGCCACGCCCGTGGCTGTTATGAGTGCGCTGCATCGCCTTGGTCGAATCGGACTGGCGCCCAGTTCGGGTGACACGGTGCTGAAGTTAGCGGAGGTTGATACGGTTGTATTGGATAAAACCGGAACCCTCGGTGAAGGTCTGCCGACAATTGAGGGCATCCATCTAAACCCATCTGCGACGATTACTGAAACCGATTTACGTCAGAAAATTGCTACCGTCGAATCCCGTGCCCGTCATCCATTGGCGGCTGCGCTCGTGCAATTAGCGTCACCCGTTGAACTCTCCGGATTAAAAGTCGAAACTCAGTCAGGTCTAGGTGTAGTCGGAAAATGGAATGGTGGTGAATTGCGCATCGGTGAAAGAGACCTGATGCCTACGGCTGCGGATTTCACGTTTGCCGATTCGCTCAGCGGTAAGCGCGTCTGGGTCGCCCTTGATGGACGTGCGGTTGCGGTCGTCATTTTATGCGAGACGTTGCGAGTGGATGCTCGCTCGACGGTACAGGCCTTACATGACCTCGGGTTGAATGTGGAAGTCCTTACCGGGGATCGCTCGCCGGCTTGGACGTCGATTGAAGGCGCCCAAATTACCAGTGGTCTTTCTCCGGCAGGTAAAGCCGCCAGGGTACGCGAAATGAATCAAGCCGGTCGTAAGGTACTTTTTGTCGGCGATGGACTGAATGACCTTGAAGGGATGTCGGATGCGCACGCGACATTAGCCATGGCGAGTGGTGCGGATTTAACCCAACAGAGCTGCGACGCGGTCGTGGTCGTCGACCGTCTATCCACCATTCCCGAGTCGATTCGGCTTTGCCGAAAAGTCCGTCGTGACCTGCAAGTTAACCTTTGGATTTCGACAGGGTATAACTTTGTGGGAATTGGCCTGGCCGCAGCTGGCTTACTTGCCCCCTGGGTTGCGGCCGTGGTTATGCTGACTTCTTCGCTTTTAGTGGCTGCCCGGGCCGTCCGCTCGGCTAGTCCTGACGCGGTTTAGGCGTCCCATCCTTGTCAGAGGGCATCGAGTCCGTTAAGTCTATACCCCTTAAGCCCCTCCCGATGAATCGCCTGTCCGCTTGTTTGTTATTCTCTTCCGCACTCTTTGCACAGCAATCGCCTTCGGCTTCACAGGTCGCCGGTCTCGAACAAGACGTTGCCCAAGTTCGTATGGATGTTGCCCGTCTCTCAGAGCAAATCACTGATTTGCAAAATGCCGTCCGTGCATTGCGTTCGAACCCTGCACCTGCAGCTGGAAATTCAACTGCAGATCGCCAAGCCATTCTCGCCGAAGTCGATAAGAAGACGAACGCACTGCGCACGGAACTCGATGCTGCTTTTGCGACATTTACTAAGCAGGTGAATGCAGCCCTTGCCAATCGAGCGAACTCTACAGCAGTTGTGCCTGTGCCAACACCATCTGCGGGCCAGCCTGTGACACCAACAGCTGAACCAGCCGCTCAACCTGCAGCAGCTCGGCCAGCGGACAACCTTCCAGCTGATATGCCTCGTACGGGTATTCGTTATAAGGTGAAGGCTGGTGAGTCTTTAAGTGGTATTGCCCGTCGTAACGGATCGAAGGTTGATTGGATTTTGAAAGCGAACCAGATGGACAATCCTAACCAAGTTAAGGCAGACTCGGAAATCTTCATCCCTCAGCCCTAATCCCCTTAGGCTGATTTAACATGAGCACCCCTAAAAAATCGAATCTTGGACGCGGCCTTGGCAATTTAATTGCTGGTGGCGCTGGCAACAAACCTGCACCGACTCCTGCACCAATTCCAGGAGTAACGACTTCAACGCCTTCACCTTCTGCGCCTGTTGGTATTCTTGAAGTAGCTGTCGGTCAGATTGTACCCAATCCACGTCAGCCACGTCGCGAATTTGATGACCATTCGGTCAAGGAACTTGCGGAATCCATTCGTGCGGAAGGTCTCATTCAGCCGGTCGTTGTTCGCAAAGTTGCGGGCGGTTATGAATTGATTGCCGGTGAACGTCGTCTCCGTGCATTTAAGTTATTAGGTATTAAGCTTATCCCTGCACGCGTCTTGGAAGTGAATGATGCTGCGAGTGCGGTGCTTGCGTTGGTCGAAAACTTACAACGTGCAGATCTTAACCCAGTCGATGAAGCCCTCGGGATTGCTTCGTTGATGCGTGATTTTAAATTAACCCAAGAAGCGGTTTCAGAGCGTCTCGGTAAGCCACGCGCAACCATTGCCAATTCAGTCCGACTGCTGCAATTGGACCGCGAGGTTTTAGGCTATTTAACCAAAGGCAAGTTGAGTGCAGGTCATGCGAAAGCTTTGCTCGGGCTTGAGCAGGCCGCGCATCAAATCCAGGCAGCACGTCGGATTGTCGAAGACGATCTTTCGGTGCGTGCGACTGAAAAGCTGATTCACCAACTCCAAGCGGCCCGTCCGCATGACCGCCGTCGCAAGGTCGCTGATGTGTTGGCCGATATTCAAAAGCGTCTGACATCACACTTAGCTGCACCTGTCACCGTGGTACGTCGTGGTCCCAATGGACAGATTACGATTCGTTACGTCGGCGATGAAGACCTCCGCCGTATTCTCGAGAAGCTGGGACTTAAGGGAGACTAAAGACTAAGGACTAAGGACTAAAGTCTGACTTCAAGACTCTTACCTTGCCCTTTCCTGGCCTGCAATGGCCTTTAGCCTTTAGTCATTAGTCTCGTTAGGTATGGCGCCGCCAGCGCCGCCTTACGCCTTCTTTACGAAGCAAGACTTGAGGCCCATTTTCGTGCCGTCGATTTTGCAGTCGATGTCATGGTCGCCGTCGACCAAGCGGATGTCTTTGGCTTTGGTGCCTTGTTTAAGCACCTGCGATGAGCCGCGTAGTTTGAGGTCCTTGATGAGTACGACGGTGTCTCCATCGGTCAGGATATTGCCCACGGCATCACGCACGACCTTCGGGCCATCTGTTATCTCACTCGCGGCTTCGCGCGGCCATTCATGTCCGCAGGTCATGCACTCCCATTTGTCAGCATGTGCGGCGATGTCAGCCATTGTGCATTCGGGACACGCAGAAGGGTCGATAGGCATCACTCAATCAGTGAGCCCTTTCAGTTTGCGGCAAGCGGAACCTTCGTGGATGATTTTGGTCTAAAACCGATGCCCCGTCTTAGCTTACTGCTCGCATTGGTATGCGTACGCGTGTTCGCCCAAGAGCCTTTTAGTGTACCCCAAGGCTTTGTCGCGGAGACAGTCTACACGGTTCCTAAGGCTACGCAGGGGTCATGGGTTAGTCTCGCAGTCGCTCCCAATGGCGATCTCGTCGCTGGCGATCAAGGCGGTGGGCTTTGGCGCATAGCGTTGTCTGATCCAAGCAAGCCAGTCGTTACGCCTATCGCCACACAGTTTAAGGGAGCTCACGGTCTGCTCTTTGTCCAAAACTCACTCTACGCAATTGTCGCCGAAGGTGGTAACACCGGTATTTGGCGTCTACGCGACCCCAAGGCCGACGGCTCTTTCTCGGATCAAGTCTTATTGCGCCGCATCCAAGGCTCGGGTGAACATGGCCCGCACCAGCTTGTACTCGATCGCGACGGCACCATCCTCGTCATCGCAGGCAATCATACGAAGTTACCACCCGACGATTTGCCTGGCCCCAAGCCACATTGGGCTGAAGACACTTTGGTCGAACGTTTCGAGGATCCTAACGGACACGCAGTCGGCATCCGCGCGGTCGGTGGTTGGATTGCCCGCATGAATCAAGACGGCACGGGTTGGCAACGTGTGACAGTCGGTATGCGTAATGCTTACGACCTCGCGGTGGCTCCCGACGGCGATATCTTTACGTATGATAGCGATATGGAGTGGGACATGGGCGCCCCTTGGTACCGTCCAACGCGCATCTACCTCGCCACGCCTGGCGGAGAGCTTGGTTGGCGCTCTGGCTCCGCCTGCATTCCTGAGCCAACCATCGACACACAACCGCCCATCCTCGATATCGGCCCGGGTAGTCCGACGGGAGTTATCTTTGGCACGGGCACCAAGTTCCCCGCTCGCTATCAACGTGCTTTCTTCGCCTGCGATTGGACTTATGGAACGCTTTATGCGATTCACCTGACGCCTAATGGGGCTGCTTGGTCGGCGAAGAAAGAAGTTTTCGCGGCGGGCAAACCGTTCCCGCTCACAGACGTCGTGGTACGTCCGCAGGACGGCGCACTTTACCTGACGGTGGGTGGTCGTGGTTCGCAGAGTTTGCTTTACCGTATTCGCTACACTGGCGCCGAACCAACTGTACCCGTCGGCTGGTACGAGGCTACACCCGAGCAGAAACTACGCCGTGAGCTCGAGCAACTTCGTCTTTCGACCGTGTCAGCTATCGCACTCGACAAAGCTTGGCCGCTGATGGGGCATAAGGACCTCTGGATTCGCTACGCTGCCCGTATCGTCGTCGAGGCTCAGCCCGTCGAGCTTTGGCAGAAGCACGTGGTATGCGCTCCGCACGAAATCACCGATTGGCTTAAACTTAATGCTGCCTTGGCCCTTGCGCGCTGTGGCAATCCAAAGTCTGAAGATCAGTTCCAAAGAATCATGGAGATTGCCATGAAAAATGACTACGAAGACCTCGTTCGCGTGATGCACGTCGCACTGGCTCGTTACGATGTACCCGCAGTCTCTGTCGGAGTGCAGCGCGACTTCAAAGCAGACTTACGCAGAGTCATACCGCAGAGTGCCTTTTTCGGACGATCGGGCGCACTGGGCCGTCAATTAACTGAACTCGCTGTTGCAGTTGAAGCACCCGAAGCTCCCGCGAAAATCATTCAATTGATGCGTGAGGCGAAAGCGCAGCCAGGTCTCTCAGTCGATAGTGATCTACTCACGCGCAACGGTAATTATGCCAAGGATGTTAACGCGGCATTAGCAGTGACTCAGACTACCGTTCGTATCGGCTACGCCGTCTATCTCGCGCGGGCTAAAGTTGGTTGGACGTCAGAGTTGCGCCAGGAATTCTTTGGGATGCTCGATGAGATGGCCGAGGCTAAAGGCGGATACAGCTTACACGGTTTCGTCGTCAATATTCGCAAGGCTGCGCTCGAGAATGTACCTGAGGCTGAGCGCGCGGCCTACGCCGAGATTAAGGCGCCGAAAGTCACTGAGGTGCTTCCCGTCGCCAAGGGGCCTGGGCGTAGCTGGACCGAAGACGGAATCCTCGCTGCATGGAAAAAGTCCAACGGCCATAACTTCGAGAGCGGACAACGTATGTTCCAAGCGGCTGCCTGTTCAATGTGTCACCGCGTCGGCGATCTTGGTGGTGCGCAGGCGCCGGATTTGACCGGAGTCGGTTCGCGCATGACGCCCACCGACCTTATTCAAAGCATCGTTAATCCTAGTGCGGTGGTGTCAGATCAGTATGCCCAGTCTGTTATTGTGCGTACGGATGGCACTAAATTCATCGGAAGAATCATTTCAGATGACGCCGATAAAGTGCAGTTCGCCATCAATCCCTTTTATCCATCTCAGCAGGTGACACTGAATCGCTCCGACATTCAATCAATCGAGCGCTCTGCAATCAGCTCAATGCCC
>CAIYUD010000244.1 GCA_903929325.1 uncultured Opitutia bacterium
GCTGAACAGCTGAACAGATAACCGGCCAACCAGCTAGTCAGCTATTTCTAACACCGCTAGTACCGCTAGCACCGCTAAACTTCAGCTTAACAGAGCGGGAAGGGGCAAGCGGGAGGCGGGAAGAAATAATGCAGAGACTGGGACGGCGGCGAACTCGCCTAAGACGGCGGGCGCAAGCGCCCTACGACGGCAGCTCGCAGGGCGAGCTTAAGACGGCGTTCGGCCAATCGCCTCACTACGACTTAAGAAGAAGCTGAACGGCTGAACAGTTTAGTAAACAGCCGAGTAGCTAAACAGCTAACCAGCTAACTAGTACAGAGAAGCTGAACGGCTGAAGTCTATAGCCTAGGCCGACTCTTTGGCTTGAAACGCACGATGAAATCCGCAGGCTAATAATCGTTTCAAAAGTTCCACCCCGGTGACAAGTGCCCAAGGGGCACTTCCGCAAGGATAGCCGGGGTGGTCATTGGGACAATCCCGACCGACCGCGTGAAGAGTATGCGCGCTTCGCGACGAGCTATCGCCACGCTTCCGGGCAAACCACGAATTTTCCGCTAGGCAATATAACGCGATGCGGTAGCTGGGCTTGACGATAATCTTCCACTGATAACCCGAATGAGCCATGCGCAAGTCGCATAAGTTGGCGACTGGTTCGGCCGACTGGAAAAGCAAAACGCAGCCGAATGGAAATAAACGACGAAGTAAAAAGCTCGGCTAGCGGTACGTAGTCTGAGTCGCCACTAACAACGACGATTTCATCTACTTGTCCTTCATGGGCAAGGCGTACTGCTTCCAGCGCGATGGCCACGTCCGTGCCTTTCTCTTTCCATTCGGTTAATTGAGAATACCTGCCATCGCTTGAGCGCCGACGGATAACTTGTTGTTTAAAATGTCCGTGGCGCAAAACGACCTTGGGGCGCAGCGCAGTCAGGGCACGTTGATAGGCGAGCTGGGATGAAAGTGCCTCAGGCTCTTGGAAGCGAAGGTGATGAGGTGTTGCCGTGAAATAAGTCACCGCAGGTGCCAAGAAGTCACCTGTAGATTTTGCAAGTAAACAGGGATTCATCCATCGTAAGCCAGAAATACCATGCAACTTTTCAGCATGGCATATAGAGTGATACAGATTAAATCCGTCAATTAACCAGATGGTCCGAGCGCGTATGGGCGACTCTGCCAAAAAGAAACCCTGCGGGCCGAGACCCGCAGGGGGCTGGAGTGGATCAGCACGCAGGCTGTCACAGTTCCAGGGATGAATAAGTGAATCATGGCACATCTACTTGCCATCTCAAGCCCATTTCGAATTCCACAAACTGCAGAATCGCCTCAGAGGTAAAGACCTTGGTGGAACAGCTGAACAGCGGAACGGATTGACAGAGCGGGAAGGGGCAAGCGGGAAGCGGGAAGGCTTAAGCAAAGAGTAATAGGTAAAAAGTAATAAGTAATAAGAGAAGCAGTGGCGGAATTAAGAATTAAGAGAGAAGAAGCTAACCAGCCAACCAGACAGTTAACCAGCTAGCCAGCGCCATTGGCGCGACACCAGCAGCCTATAGGTTGCGACACCAGCGGGTTCCATCCGCGACACCAGCGCTTCAATTAAGCGCGACACCAGCGACCTAGGTCGCGACACCAGCAGGCTCCGCCTGCGACACCCATGCTCTCTAAACTCATCGAGTTTAATTCTCGCCCTGCCTTCGCCTCTGGCGATTGCGCAGAGAGTTATGCCGAGTTGCATGCTCTCACTCAAACTGCGCTCGCTTCATTGGCATTGCGTGGGCTGCCACGCGGGAGTGCGGTGGGAATTATTGCGAATCACAGCCCTGCGGGCACGGCCTGGATCCTTGCCTGTGCAGCGGCTGGTTGTGTAGCCGTTCCGCTTTCGGGAAATCCCGCCGAGCACAGTGCACGTCTCAAAATTGCGAGCGCGCGACTCGTCGTCCAATGCCAATGGGATACATGGACAATTGCCGAAGGTCCAGGCGGCACGCTACCTCCACTCCTCGCTCAACTTGCCGCAAAGGGCAGGGCAGGGCTCGTGCTTTTCTCGAGCGGTACGAGCGGCGAGCCCAAGGCGATGGTGCACGATCTCAATACATTGCTTGAGACCTACCGCGATCGTAAGCCACGCAATCTACCCGTCTGCGTGTTACTCGGCTTCGACCACATCGGTGGACTCCATACACTTTTCGGAGCACTGTCATCCGGCTCACTCGTGATTGTTCCGTCCGACACTTCCGTCGGCGCCGTCGCCCGCGCCATTGCTCAACACAAAGCTGCGATCCTCCCAGCTTCGCCCACTTTCCTTAATCTGCTCCTGGTCTCCGGTGAATTGGCGCTGCATGACCTGTCATCGCTCCGCATCGTGAGTTATGGCACCGAGCCGATGCCCGAGTCGGTCTTAAGTCGTCTGCAAACAGCTTTCCCGAATGCGAAATTACTGCAGACCTTTGGTACGAGTGAGACAGGAATCGCACGCACCGAAAGTCCTATAGGCAATTCACTCTATATGAAGATGGATGACCCGCGGCTTCAGTGGAAGGTGGTCGACGGCGAGTTGTGGCTAAAGAGTGAGACGCAGGTGCTTGGTTATTTAAATGCATCGATGGAGCGATTTACGTCCGATGGCTGGTTCCGTACTGGCGATCGTGCAGAAGTTGGACCTGATAACACGGTGCGTATTTTCGGACGCACGGGAGAGCTGATTAATGTGGGTGGCGAAAAGGTTTTACCGGTCGAAGTGGAGTCAGTTGTTCTCGCAGTCCCAGGCGTCGATGATTGCAGGGCACGCGGAGAAGTTTCTGCGCTTACTGGACAGACGGTCGTCGTTGAAGTCGTCGCGCATGCAGGAGTGGATCAAGAGGCGTTGAAGGCGGCGATTCGCACGGCGTGTCGAGCGGCGCTGGCGAGGCATAAGGTGCCGACGAGGGTTTGCTTTGTCGCCGGGGTTACCAGCGACCGTGGCAAGAAGGCGAGGAACTGAAGGGCGCAAGCGCCCCGACGGCAGCTCGCTGCGCGAGCTTAAGACGGCGGAGCTTCGCTCCTATGACGGCAGTTCGTTACACGAACTTACGACGGCGGGCTTCGCCCTACGACGGCAGGCCTACGGCCTTATGACGAAAGTTTCAGCACGAGCTCGTTATAGATTCCGATCCGGCTTACCATTATCTGCACCTAAACTTTTTCGGTACCGAATCAACTTAGTGAGCATGCAGTCCACTCGGACGGCTTGTCTTCTTAATCTATAAGCCAAGTCGCCTTTCAGTACGCCGAGTTGTTCGAGTCCCTTAAGGTTATGCCTAACTTCAGTCGCTGAACCTTGGGCTATATTAAGAAAGTGAATGAACTCTTTATTGGTTCCTCTGGCTTGGCCCTCGGCGATATTACTCGGTGTGGAATGTGCAGC
>CAIYUD010000245.1 GCA_903929325.1 uncultured Opitutia bacterium
GGCTAACCCCTGGGGTTCTCATCCCTCTCGGTTGTGCTCAACGAGTTCCTTAGTTGGCGGAGAGAGAGGGATTGGCTGCGCTGCGCTACGGGCCTTTGGCCTGATGCCTTCGGCATCACTCCTCGCTTCGCTCGGCGAACCCCTGGGGTTGCGAATCCCTGCCGAGCGAATCGGCAGTGCAGACTTTAGTCGTTAGACCTTAGTCTTTAGTCTGCCCAAGGTTGGCGGAGAGAGAGGGATTCGAACCCCCGGAGCCTTGCGGCTCAGCTGATTTCGAATCAGCCGCAATCGACCACTCTGCCATCTCTCCGTTAACCAAGGACTGTCAAAAAAACTGCCCGCGGACGCGGGCAGCAAGGGAAAACACTCTTGAGGCCCTTAATTAAGCCTGCTCTTCGAGCTTCAAAGCACGGTAGCCGCCAATGTTGCGGAAATAGAGCAGCAGGAGCAGGTAGATGCCGGCCATCGTTAAGGGAATATATGAGTCCACCTTTAGGGTCGCGCGATCACCCGCAATCGAAGCTGTCACGAGTGCCTTATCGCTAGGGGTGCCCGTGCCAGCCTCCACAGATTTTTTGGCATCAGCGAGCTTACCGCCATCAACAGCGGTGACTTCGTCAAAAGAGAGGAACTTTGAGGGCTTCTCTGCTTTGTTGTCTGCGTAAACTGCAGGGCTCGTTGCTTGAATCGTTTCTGCAGTGAAACGGTCTTTAGCGAAACCAAGTCCAGGTCCGCCAATTAAGCCGGCAGAAAGCATGCCGATGCCGCCAATGATCGACATCGCCACTGCGCCCGAGCGCGGGAAACGATCGCCGACGATCGCCAGCATCGTTGGCCAGAAGAATGTTTTACCAACTGCATAGATACCGATGGCGAGCAGTGCGGCCGCAAAGGTGTCCATGCCGCTAGCGAGTCGAAGGCCGACAAAGGCCAGTAGCGATGAGACTAAAAGAATACCGAGCGGCGAAAGCTTCAACTTCGTCTCAATGAAGTGCGCGCTGAAACGCAGGCTAAACATAATCACACAAGCCCAGATGAATAGAATCTTGCCATCAACCTTACTGAAAAGGTTGCCCGTAATATTTTCGATCCAGCCATCGGTGCCGAGTTCAACCGAGCCGACGAGGGCATGGGTGACGAAGAGCACAAAGAGAAGAATTGAGCCGAAGGAGAAGCGCGTGATTAAGCCGACGCCAAGAAGGCATGCACCCCCGATGGCCCAACCAATATTTTGGTGACCGGTTACGTCGCCCAAGAACAGGGAGACCAAGTAGCAAGCAACGGCTGCGCCTAGTAAGCCTACGTCCTTAAACATCTCAGTGAAGTTGGCGCCTTTTTGTGCGGCTTCAGACTTCGGGAAGGTTTGGCCAAAGAACATCCAGGCATAGACTGCGGTTGGAACCAGGTAGAAAGCCATTTGCCAGCGCCAGCTTAGGCTCAGCATGTTTTCCGCGCCGATGAGGTAACTCGCACCCGCGCCCACAATCATGCCGAGGGGCCATGATGCGTGGAGAATGTTTAGGTAGTGAGTGCGATTCTTTGGGAAGCATGTTGCCACGAGCGGATTGGCCACGGCTTCAAGTGTGCCATTGGCATAGGCGAAGATGAAGGCACCCCAGTAAAGGTAAGCGTAGGCGTTGGTCGCATCTGTCGCTCCGAGCGCGACGATGGCGGAGATGATGTGTCCGACTAAAGCGACGGCGACGAGTTTGCCGTAGCCTAATTTATCAACAATCACGCCGCCGAAGATGATGCCGAAGCAGAAGCCCGAGAAACCAGCACCGCCAATGGCGCCGAGCTGGGTTGCGGTAAAGTGGAATTCCGAGGCCCATGCCCCTAGCATGCCGTTGCGTAGAGCAAAACCAACTCCAGCGGCGAGGATTGCAGTGAAGCCGGCCCAGAGTAGCCGCTTTGCGTTGGGTACAGTTGTGTCTTGCATGGTATGAGTGGGGTTAGGATGTTTTAGACGAAATCGGCGGTGCTTGGCGAGAATTCATCACAGGCCGACTTTTCTAGCTTTGTTAAGGAACATTTTTAACGACTAATTGTCATTCCAAGTCCGATGCACCGCATTTTCTTACCTTTATTCGGCCTGGCTCTACTCGGCGCAGATACGCCGAAGGCTGATCCTGCCGTTAAGCCCGATGCAGACGCACTGGCTCGTGGCCAGGCAGTTTACATGCGTACGTGTATTGCCTGCCATCAGCCTAACGGCAAAGGTATCCCCGCGGTTTTTCCACCACTCGATGGCTCTGATTGGCTCGAGAGTGACACCACTTTGCTCTCCAAGATTGTGCTTCGCGGATTGCAAGGTCCAGTGACCGTTAATGGTACGACCTATAATAGCGTCATGGCTCCATTGGCCGACGTTTTAAAAGATCCCGAGATTGCGGACGTCCTCAATTATGTGCGCACAACTTATGGCAAGGGCGGGCCGCTCGTTACACCTGAGATTGTGAAAGAAGCGCGAGCCGCGACCGCGAATCAAAAGCAGCCTTGGACGGCCGCCGAACTTGGTCGGAAGTAAAGCATCGGGCGGTTGACCCAGCCTCGCTCCTGCTTAACTTAAATCTATGACCACGCCCAAGGAGCCTTGGCGTCAACGCGACGCACTGACCGACCTCTACTATATGGAGGCGCGGGCGCGCCTGCTCGACGTCGCCGCATTTCTCGACCGGGTGGATCGGGCTCCTGGGACAGATGACCACCGTCTGCGGTCATTGCGCGCTGCCCTTAGTTTTTTAAACGACGGCAAGGCCGACCGCACGCGTCGCATCCTTGAGTCATGGAGCGATCCGAGTGTAGCACCCGCTGACAGTGCCGACACCAAGGGCGCTACGGGAGCTTGGCCAAAACTTTAAACGAACATGCGTTATATCGAGCCGCATGCGCATATGGTTAGCCGAACGACGGATGACTATACCGCAATGGTCACCGCCGGATGCGTCGCGGTTTGTGAGCCAGCTTTTTGGGCAGGCTTCGACCGTTGTTCCGTCGACGGCTTCCGCGATTATTTCCGTCAACTCACCGAAATCGAACCACGCCGTGCCGCGCGTTATGGCCTGCCGCACTTCTCCTGGCTTTGCATTAATCCAAAAGAATCTGAAGACCTTGGTCTCGCCGAAGACGTCTTATCCATCATCCCGGAGTTTCTCGATAAACCCAACGTACTTGGGATCGGAGAGATTGGTTTGAATAAAAATTCCCGGAACGAAGTGAAAATCTTCGAACGGCATGTGCAGATTGCCGTTGAACACGACCGCCTGATTTTAGTCCACACGCCGCACCTCGAGGACAAACTTAAAGGCACTAAACTTATTTTGGACATCTTGCGCAATGCCGGCGTGCGACCCGGCCGTACTTTGATTGATCACGTCGAAGAGCATACCGTTCGGCACGTTCTCGATGCGGGACATTGGGCAGGTATCACGCTCTACCCAGAGTCGAAGGCTACGCCCGCGCGAGCGATTGATATGGTCGAACAATATGCCGCCGAGCGCCTCTGGCTTAACAGCGCCTGCGATTGGGGTCACAGCGATCCATTGGCTGTGCCCAAGACAGCACTTGAAATGCGCCGTCGCGGACATTCTGCCACCGCCATCGACGCACTCATTTACGGAAATCCACTCCGCTTCCTTTCACAGTATTCCGGCTTTAAGGTAGCCGATCATGTGGGGGGATCGGTGTGAGGGTTGGGCCACGAGCCCATCTTGCTTACTGCACCAACGTCCACCGCGGCGAAGATTGGTCGCAAGTCCGTGCTTCATTAGAAGGCCCCATCGCTGCCGTTCGGGCTAAGTTTTCGCGCAGTCGTCCATGGGCACTTGGCCTGCGACTGTCGGGTCCAGCTGCCAATGAATTGCTGACGAATCCATCAGAACTAAAATGGTTACGCGAATGGCTTAAGCAGCAGAACGCTTACGTCTTTACGGTGAATGCTTTTCCGCGCGGCCCTTTTCATGGCACACGCGTGAAAGAAGCTGCCTACCAGCCAGACTGGGGAAGTTCAGAACGTATAACCTATACACTCGAAGTTGCAGAAGTTCTCAGTGCACTTGCGCTACCTGATACCCAGCCGACAATTAGCACGGTACCGCTTGGACATCGGTCTTCTCCGCCGAGTATGGCGGATGTGCATGCCAATCTGCATCAATGTTGCCAGGGTTTGGCGAAGCTTGCGGAGCGTACCGGCGTGCGTGTGCGCTTGGCACTTGAGCCTGAGCCCATGTGCCTGCTGGGAACATCCGCCGAGGCTATAGCATTTTTTCAAGAGCATTTTGCTTTGCACCCTGCGAACCGTGAGTGGCTAGGCGTTAACCTTGATGCGTGTCACCACACGGTTGAGTTCGAAAACCCTTCTTCTGCGCTCGCTGCTTTCCGTTCCGCCAAAATTCCTGTTTTAAAAATACACCTTTCCGCAGCGCTCGCCATGCCGCCGACCGCAGAGGCACTGCAACGCCTCGAGGCGCTCAATGAAGATACATATTTTCACCAAACATTTTTACAGCGTCAGGACGACCGCACGGTTATTCGCTGCAGCGACATTCCCGAAGGTATTGCGGAAGCACGTCGTAATCTTTCGCAACTTTCTGAAATTCGCAGTCACTTCCATGTGCCGATCCACGTGGAATCTTTGGGCGACGGTTTGCGTTCCACGACACGGGAATTGAAAGGGTTGATGGACGCTCTTGTCGCAGACCCGGCCGCGTGTGATCAGTTTGAGATTGAGACGTATACTTGGGAGGTCTTGCCCAGTGCACTGCGTGCGCAATCGGTCGAACAACAAGTTCTGCAAGAATACGATTGGGCCCTTGCCGAATTTGCCCGTCGTGGTTGGAATGTGGCATGAGCAAATTCCGAGCCTGGCTTGAGCTCTCGCGCGGTGCCAACCTGCCCACGGTCTGGTCGAATGTTTTTATGGGGTGGCTGATCGCACTTGCTTTTGGTGGGACTGTTTGTGTTCACGAACTTGGCTGGGTTTTGCTGAGCGCATCACTTCTCTATGTTGCTGGCATGTTTCTCAATGATGCCGCGGATGTAGAATGGGACCGTAAGCATTTCCCCGACCGCCCCATACCATCTGGGAAAATTAACTTAAGGCATGTCCGACAAGTAGGACTCTTGCTACTCTCTCTGGGGCTGAGTGCTTACCTAGGTTGGCTCTCGTTAGGGCTTACCCTCTTCATTCTCGCCTATACGCGGTGGCATAAAACGCAGCCGGCATTCTCGCCGTGGTTAATGGGAATCTGCCGAGCATTTTTACCGGCGATGGGTTACTTCGCAGTATGCGTTCAAGATGACGTGCGCGGCAGGCAGCTGCTTGTAGCCTACCAAGTCGCACTTCTCTTCTCCACGGCTTCGATTTCTCTGCTCGCTCGGCATGAGGCGACAGGCGGTCGCCCCTCGAGCTTTGTCAGTTGGTTCGCCTGCACAGCACCGTTCCTCTGCTTCCTGGGTGTTCCACCATCCGAGGTTAAGTCATCTGCGGTGCTCGTCGCCGTGCTCGTTGCTGTCTCTATTCCGCTGACCCATTACTTCATCCCGAGCGTAGGCGCTCGTGTGACTGAACGCATTGCTGGGCTTGTTCTACTGGATTACGTGGTTTGGCGACAGATTGCTCCAGGTTTTGTGAAAGAAGACGCCCTTTCTTCGGCTGGAGTGGTTTTGCTTCTTTTGTATGGAACTGCCCTTGGCTTGCGGCGTCTAATGCCCACGACTTAAGTTTCACCTTAAGTCATAGGCATGGACGAGCTCGACCTCAGCTTCTCGGTGACGTTTCGTCACCGCATCCTCTTTACCGAGGACGCCTTTGCTGCGTCAAATCCCTGCCTCAAGGGTCTCCTCGGATCCGCAAA
>CAIYUD010000246.1 GCA_903929325.1 uncultured Opitutia bacterium
ATGAAGAAGGGTGGCAAAGTAAAGAAAGCCGCACGCAAGGCTGGTGGTGGTGCGGCAAAACAATTGGTTAAAATTAACCCATTACCAAAATCAGAAAACCTTGATGCCATGCGTCTTGCGGTGATGGATAAAAAACTGAGGAAGCATCATGCCTGAAATGCCAATTGATCCTAACTTCAATCGTTTCATCGACGGGCTTCAAATGACGCCTGACGGTGGTGCTGAAGTCATGCTTGAGGATGAAGATCCTGACGTTCAGGAGATGGAAGATGGCTCTGCTGTAGTAACGCTAGAGAAAACGAAGGGGCCGGAAGAAGATACCGACTTCTACGAAAACCTTGCCGAGACTCTGGACATCCATGACCTGAACTCTATTGCTACTCGATACCTTGACCTTATCAGCAAGGACAAGGAGGCGCGGAAAGAGCGCGACAAGCAATACGAGGACGGTCTGCGGCGTACAGGGCTTGGCAATGACGCTCCGGGTGGGGCGACTTTTATGGGCGCATCCAAGGTCGTGCATCCCGTCATGGCTGAAGCCTGCGTGGATTTTGCAGCGAGGGCGATCAAAGAGTTGTTCCCGCCAGATGGCCCCACCCGGACGAACATTGTTGGTGATGTGACTGAGCAAAAAACGGAAATCGCGGAACGCAAACGCGATTACATGAACTGGCAGTTGACTGACCAGATCGAAGAATTCCGAGATGAGCAGGAACAGCTATTGGCCCAGTTGCCGCTGGGCGGTAGTCAGTTCATGAAGATGTGGTGGGACGACCAGAAGAAGCGCCCCTGCGCTGAATTTGTCCCCATTGATAACGTCTACCTTCCATTTGCCGCCGTAAATTTCTATACGGCGCAGCGGGTCACTGAGGTGCATAACATCTCAGAATGGGAATTCAAGAACCGCATATCGCGCAAGCTGTACCGGGACGTAAGCCTTATCCGGGCTTCTATGGAACCGGAACCCACCGCTGCTGAAAAGGCAAACAACAAGATCGAAGGGAAGCAATGGCAGGAAGGCGAGGACGGTCTGCGTCGCGTTTTCCACATCTACACATGGCTCAGTCTGGATGATGACGAAAAGTCCAAAGGCGAGAACGCACCCTACATCATGATGGTCGATGAGTTGGATGGTGAGGTTCTTGGACTGTACCGCAACTGGGAAGAAGGCGACGACACGATGACCAAGCTGGACTGGCTCATCGAGTTCAAGTTCATTCCGTGGAGGGGCGCATATGCAATTGGTCTACCGCATCTTATTGGTAATCTTTCTGCTGCTCTCACCGGCACTCTTCGCGCTCTTCTTGATTCTGCTCATATTAATAATGCTCCTACACTACTTAAGCTCAAGGGGGCGCGAATCAGTGGGCAGAGCCAGCAGGTCGATGTTACGCAGGTGGTAGAGATTGAGGGCGCTCCCGGCGTGGACGATGTCAAGAAGATCGCCATGCCGATGCCGTTCAATCCTCCTTCGCCGGTGCTGTTCCAGTTGATGGGATTCCTGCAAGATGCTGCCAAGGGCGTTGTAACGACCTCTGAAGAGAAGATTGCAGACGTTAACTCGCAAGCCCCTGTAGGCACCACGCAAGCCCTGATCGAGCAAGGTGCTGCGGTGTTCTCCGCTATTCACGCAAGGCTGCACAACAGCCAGAAGCGTGTCCTGATGGTTCTGCAACGGCTGAATCGCTGGTATCTGGATGAGCAGAAGAAGGGCGATGTCGTAGCGGAATTGCCGATCAAGACTGACGACTTCCGGCGCAACACCGACATCATCCCGGTATCGGATCCGCACATCTTCAGCGAAACGCAGCGGATGGCGCAGACGCAAGCCGTGATGCAGTACATGGAGAAGTACCCCACCCTGTTTGATGCGCGGGTTGTGGTTGGGCGTGCGCTCAAGCAGATGAAAGTACCCGGCATTCAGGAGATGATGCCGCAATACTCCAAGCCGATTGAGATGCATTCGGCTGATGAGAACGCTGCAATGGCTATGGGACGGATGGCTGTAGCGTACCCGCGACAGGATCACATGGCGCACATCATGTCGCATCTCGAGTTTGCCAAAGACCCGGTACTGGGGGCTAACCCCATGATTGCGTCATCGTTCATCCCGCAGGTAATCCAGCACATCAAGCAGCACATGATGCTTTGGTACACCCAGAAGATGAATGCGTACACGCTGATCCCTGCGAAGGTGAAGATTCAGAAGTACGAAGATTCCAAGATTGCGCCTGAGATTGACCGGGCAATGGCTGCTGCTGCTCAACACATGACGCTGGACACCCAGCAATTGTTTGGGCCGATCATGCCAGAATTGAAGAAGTTGATGGATGCGGCGCAGAAACTCATGCAACCCAAGCCGGGGCCGATGGATGGCGAGGCTCAAGCGGTGCTTCAGGCGTCGATGGCAGAGACTCAGCGTCGCGCTCAACGCGATCAGGCCGACATCCAGTTGAAACAGGCTGACATGCAGCAACGTGCGCAACAGAATCAGCGTGAAGAGCAGTTCAAGGCTGCTATGAACACTGAAGACAACCTTGTTCAAGAGCGCATGAAGACTCTTGACCTGACGGTAGAAGCCGCAAGGCTGAAGAAAGAGCAGGCTCAATCAGCGATTGAACTGCAAAATGAGTTGCAACGTAACCTTAACCGAGGAGAGTAAGATGGCAACTAGCGACAAAGAGCAGCAGGGCGAGTTTGTTCGTCAGCACAAGCGGATTGCTCAAGGGGCTGCGCTTAACGGGCAGTCGATGCAAGCCAAGGGATCGCAAAAACAACCCGCACAAGGAGGTCTGGCGCAAGCAAAAAAGAATAAGTGAGCCGTAGATGAGGTACGAATCTGACTTCATTGGCGCTATCAAGGTACGACAGGCTGAAATAGCCAGTTCTCTAACCGCTGGACATGTGGTTAATTTCGAGACGTATCAGCGACTGGTGGGGCAATACGCAGGGCTGGAACAAGCCTTGAACATTCTCAACGACTTATTGAAGGAAGAAGATGAGTGAAACTCCGGTAGCTTCGTATGAGGCTGATTTGGCGGGCGCATTTCCTGCTGTAGACCCCGGTGCGATACCTCTTGGAGCAAGAATCCTGATTCAACTGCGGATGGCAAAACGCCGCGTGACCAAATCGGGGATTATTCTGGCTCAAGAAACCCGTGATACTGAGAAGGCTCAGAATCCGGTGGGGAAAGTGGTTGGAATTGGGCCGCTTGCGTTCAAAAAACGCGACACGATGGAGCCTTGGCCTGAGGGTTCATGGTGCGAGGTAGGGGACTACCTGCGCGTACCCAAATGGACGGGTGATCGATGGGAAGTAAGCATCCCAAATGCCCCGGAAGGTGAAGATAAAGTCGAATTTATCATCATCAACGACCACGAAGTGATCGCAAAGATCACTGGAAACCCCCTTGAAGTGAAGGCGTTCGTCTAATGAGCGAAAACGACAAGCCTGAAGAGGCAAAACTTATCGTAGATGAGCAAAAAGATGGCTCTGTGACCGTCGAGGGCATTGATTTGCCGCCCGATGACGACCAAGACGCCGATGATGGTGGCTCTTCTACCCAAATGGCCGATGGCGGGCAGATTCCTGACGATGGCGGGGACGATCACCCAGACGATACGGCTGCAATTCGCGCTGCAAGGCGTGAAAAACGCAAATCCAAGAAGATTTACCAGCGGCAGCAGCAGCAAGAGAAGGACTTGCGGTTCCAGCAGCTTCAGCGGCAGAACCAAGAACTGCTGACGCGGCTATCTGCCGTTGAACACAAGACGCATGGGTCTGAACTGGCGCGAATCGACAAGGCAATTGACGATCAGCAGGTTCGCATCCAATACGCCAAGATGAAAATCGCTGAAGCGGCGCAATCGGCTGATGGTGAGGCGATGGCGAACGCGCAGGAGATGTGGTTTGAGGCCCGTAGAGCCGCAGAGGCGCTCGAAAACCTCAAGCGACAAGCTACCGCCCCAAAACAGCAAGCAATCGCCCCTGATGTCCATACGCAGCGTCTAGCGGCTAACTGGATGGAGCGAAATTCTTGGTACGACCCTAGCGGGGGCGACGAAGACTCCGAAATCGCCCTTACTGTTGATAAAAGGATGGCAAAAGAGGGTTGGGACCCACGTTCGCCGGGGTATTGGGAAGAACTTGACAATAGGTTGTACAAACGACTCCCGCATAGGTACAATGACGAATCAAATGATCGCGAAGTTGTTAAGCGTCCGAGAAGCGTGGTGACAGGAAGCGGCAGAGAGAGCGCGGTGAGTAGTGGGCAGCGTGGAACATTCACGCTAACCCCGGAACAAGTCCGGGCCATGAAAGACGCAGGCATGTGGGATGACCCGCAAGCCCGAGCAAAGATGATTCGCCGTTACGCCAACGAAGCACGCAATAGGAGCAATTGACAATGGATGATCGCATTAAAAAATCGCTTTCTGCTGGGGGGCGCGAGAACCGCGCTAATCTTGATGCTAGTCGAGAGTCCCCGGAAAATCAGTTCGTCTCAGCCGAAGAGCGTCGCAAGATGTGGAAGGATGAGTGGACACAAAGTGCGCTGCCCAATGTACCGGATGTTCCGGGTTGGCACCTTTGCTGGTTATCGACAACCAATAGTTACGACAGCATTGATAAGCGGATTCGCCTTGGCTACATGCCCGTTAAATCGGATGAGTTGCCGGGTTTTGAGAATTACCGCGTAAAGGCTGGAGAGCAAACTGGTTATATCGCGTGCAACGAAATGCTGCTGTACAAACTCCCGATGGATCATTATCAGGAGATCATGTCGCATTTCCACCACGAAGTACCTCTGGAAGAAACCGAAAAGATTCGGCGTAATGCAGAGTCACAAGTGGGCCGGGATAGTACGGGCAAGAGGCTCGGACAGGTCGAAGGCGAAGGCTTGGGCGAAATTGATAAACCGATTCCCGCGCCGATCTTCCGGTAGGGAAAACCAAGGAGTCTGCAAATGAGTTCTACTAATGCTCCCTTCGGTATGCGTCCTTCGTTCCATCCTTCTGGGTTGGATCGTGCGGTGGCGCTTCCGGGTGGAATTGCTTCCGGCTACAGCACTGGTATCCTGAAAGGCCAGCCTGTTGCCCTCAATACGTCTGGCAACATCATTACCG
>CAIYUD010000247.1 GCA_903929325.1 uncultured Opitutia bacterium
CTTGTCTGACGCTTGCGTGTCTTAGATATCTAAGGTTGAGTGAGACATGCCTCGCTGGCCTAAGACAAGAAGCCTAACCATTACCGCAGCGGTGATGGTTGGACTGCTTGCGGCCGTAGCAATGTTCATGCGGTCTTCAGCGCGCAGCGCAGCCAAGGCGACCCTTCTCGCTTCTGAAGATTTTCCACGGAGAAATATCCCTGCGCTTTCTTCAGAATCCAGTCGGATTCCTAAATCAAGCGCAGAAACTTACGCCGCGCTGCATGGACAAAGTGCCGTTTGCCTGGTCGCCCTTAGCCGAGCGACCGGTGACCCTGCCTGGCTACTGCGCGCTATTGAACTCCATCCCGAGGACCCATGTGTACAACTCGAGCGCTGGCACGTTGCCAAAACGCCTGAAGAAAAAGCTTTGGCTGTCGCCGCACTACAAGCAGCGGCACCCAATAACCCGCTAGGACATTACCTCGCTTCGCATGAGGCCTTTAAGAGCAAAGACCTTGGTGCCGTCGCAAATTTGCTCGTCGACGCTTCTTTTGTAAACGACTTCTCAAACTATACGACAGAAGTTCTCAGCGAGACCGAGGCAGCCTTCCGGGCAAGCGGCCTCAATGAGACGGATGCTTTAGTGGCAGCTTTTGGCGTCTCTGCGAGCTTCTCAACCGACACGACGGCTTCACTCAGCCAACTCGGAAATGATATCGGCAATCTCCAGCATCTTTTTGTTGAGATGGGTTACTGGGACGAAGCTGACTTTTTACTAGAGCGCTCGCTCACTCTAGGCGAACAACTCCAAGGTAGCGGTCTAATCATCGATAACCTCGTTGGCATTGCTTTGCAGAAAAAACTTCTGACATCCTTTGATCCTGAAACCATCGTTGACTGGAATGGTACGACGGCAAGCGAGCGCCTTCAGCAACTCGACACAGCTCTCAGCGATATTAAGTCCGTTAGCAGTAACGCCGTGAATACTATCAGTTCACTCGACCCAGCCGGGCTGGTAGAGTATAAAAACATTCTGCGAAACGACGGCGAACTCGCGGCAATGCGCTGGCTAAAGGAGCGGAAGTGAGACGCAGCCATACGGGTCACGCTACATGAAAGCAGATGAAATGTTGTAGTCGGATTACCCAACCACCAAACTACCCCCATCAATATGAATGACAAACTTCGCATTATCATGGCACTCGTCCTTGCGACGACGTTACCAGTATTCGCACAAAACCGCCTTCCCGCAGGCACCCGTATCGAACGGGATATTGTCTACGGCAAGGCAGAGGGGCGCGAACTGAAGCTCGACCTTTTTCTCCCGCCTAGCGACGAAGTTAAGCCGCTCATCATCTGGATTCACGGCGGAGCATGGCGAGAAGGGAGCAAGGATTGGCCGAGCCCTGCGCAGCAGTTCGTCGGCTCCGGCTTCGCGGTGGCACACGTCAGCTACAGGCTCAGCCAGGAGGCGAAATGGCCCGCCCAGATAAACGACTGCAAGGCAGCGGTACGCTGGCTTCGTGCCAACGCCGCACAATATCGTCTCGATCCGAAACGTTTCGTGGCCTGGGGAGGTAGCGCGGGCGGCCATCTCGTTGCCGTGCTTGGCACGAGCGGCGGCGTGGCGGAACTCGAAGGAATGGGTAACGACCTGAAGGTATCCAGCAGCGTGCAGGCAGTCGTGGATTGGTTCGGTCCGTCCGATCTTCTCCAGTTGAGCAAGTTCCGTAGTAACATCGCCCACGACGATTCGAAATCACCCCTGAGCCAACTCGTCGGAGGCCCAATTCAAGAAAACAAAAATGCCGCTGCGCAGGCCAATCCCATCACTTACATTGGACGCGTCGAGGTACCGCCGCCCTTCTTGATTATGCACGGAACGCGGGACGATATAGTGCCTTTTAACCAAAGTGAACTCCTGGTCGCCGCGCTCAAAACTGCAAAATCAGATGTGACTTTCCGTCCCGTGATCGGCGCGGGCCATGGCTTCAACGACGAGCAGAGTATCGCCCCCGTAAGCGAGTTCTTCGCACGCGTGTTAGGGAAAACTAACGAAGTCAAAAGCGGCCAATAAAACGGGGTTGGTCAACCCCTCAGCGGTGTGGTTACCGACGTTAATAAATATCACAATCTGTCGATTGGTGGGCATTGGCAAAGGCATGGCCAGGCCAACAACCCCGCGAAAGGATGGTGAGCTCTATCGCCCGCGCCGCTTAGTACCGGTAGCTGTCAGGCTTGTAGGGACCTTCGACCTTAACGCC
>CAIYUD010000248.1 GCA_903929325.1 uncultured Opitutia bacterium
AGCCGCGATCGTCGCATTACCCGAGAGGGTGATCGTACCAAGGTCCGCACCGGTCGTCGTGCTACTGTTGTAGAGTGCGGCGGCGTAGATACCGCTAGCGCCTGAGACCCCTGTGCCAGCGATTGTCACCGTCTTACCAGAAAGACCAGCGAGGCCATTGACGTCGAGCGACGCACCCGAGCTAATCGCAATCGAACTAGCCGAGGCGATCGCTGAGGCGATGCCTTGCTTGAGCGTGCCGCCGGCGACGGTGAGAGTGCCGGTGAAAGTGCTTGCAGCGTTGAGCGTGAGCGTGCCTGTGCCGGCCTTGGTCAGCCCCGCGCTCGAGCTTGAGCCGATCGCGCTAGCGAAGGTAAGATTGTTGGCGCCAGTATCGAGCGTTGCAGTCTGCCCTGACGTGAAGACGAGGCGCGAAGAGATATCGGACGTGTTGCTCGCGGCCCACTTCAGTGTGCCGCCACCCATGGTAATTGAGCCGCTAGCACCGAGCGCACCGGTGGTAAACTGCAACGTACCCGCATTGATCGTGAATCCGCCAGTGGAGCCCGTTGCCGCAGTAAGAGCGAGTGTACCTGCCCCAGCCTTCGTCAGAAGATTCGCACCCGAGAGCGCACCGTTTTGCGTGACGGTCGCGCCCGTGTCGACCGTCCAGGTCTGCGCGGCACCGAGCACCACCGCAGCATCAATCTGCGATGAATAATTTGCGGTGAGGCCGCCGGCACCAAGCGTCAGTGCATAGGAACCTGCGCCGCCTGTAAGCGTGTAACCCGTCGACGCGAAAGCGAGGGAGTTAGCGGAGACATTGCTCCCGAGCGCGACGGTTCCGCCAGTGCCGCCGAATCTCGCGTCATCGACATTCGTCAGCGCGACTTCGGGGAGATCGAGGCCTGCATCCCAGTTCAGAAGCGTACTATTCCATGTACCCGCACCGCCTGCACTAAGTCCGTCACCATTACTGAAGAGATCTTGAGTGCCACCATCCCAGTAAAGCGTTGCGCCCACACTCTTGGCGACCGACAACGAAATGCCCGCGGCAATTAGAAATGCCTTCGCAAGTCGCTTTTGTATGCGTGGGGTACGCATACGAATAATTTAGCCTGCACGCTTTTTTTGTCAAAGTTTTTTATAATTTTATTATCCCTGCAAATAGCTGAATTTGAAGACTTTGTGGATTAAAGGGTTCTCAAATACTCGGCAATATCCGCTATGCTTTGATCAGTTAAGCCAAGCTGGGAGGGGTAAAACATGAGGGAGCGCTCGAGCGGCTTAATCTCTTTCACCCGCTTCTGCGGAATGGTCTGAATCTGGCCACCCATGCACTTCATGATAACTGGGTCTCCGCTCGCCAGAATCATACCGGTAATCACGACCCCATCGGTTGTCACCAGGCGCGAACCTTCGTAACCATGCGAAATAGCTGAAGAAGGCTGAGCGATGCCTGTAATAACCGTTTCGAGCGATTGATTCTTTGCGTAACCCGTGAGATTTGGACCGTACTCGATACCCGCATTACCTAATCGATGACAAGCAAGGCACGCACCGGCAGCGACTTTGCCGCGAGCTGCATCACCCTTCAGGGCAGCGATTTTCTCGATGGATACTTTGGGGGCGTCGGCAGCTTCAGGCGGAAGCTCAAAAGGCGTGAGCACAACTTTGTCCGCATCATAAAGTCCGCGAACCTTCAAGAGGCCTTCGACATCATACGGCTTCCATAAATTACCCTTACGATTCATCAGCCACCAGTTCGCCAACTCGTGCTGCGCGAAGTTTTTATCTTGAGCCAACTCGATCATCGCCATGACGGCAGCGTGACTTTGGGTAAACGCGAGGCCGTTGACGGCAAATTTAGCTTCTCCGGGTGAAAGCTTGCCCGAAAGTAAACGCGCACGCACATCAGCCACGGATTGCGGAGCGTGTAATCGCCATACAATGCCTGCAAAAGCGGGCGACCATGTATCCGGAGCCGAGCCCATCGCTTTGGAAATCGCTTCATAGACAGCCGCCTCGCGACCCGTTGCGCCAAGACCGATGGCCTCCAGGTATGAGCGATCTTTGCCGTCATACTGCTTCGCAATGACTACCAAGTTTTCAATAGCTTCGGACGTACGGAAATCCCGCATCGTCAAAGCAACTTCTCGGCGAATCGCCGGTGAGGTGTCTTTAGCCATGGCGGTAGCCGTCGCAAAGACGTCAATGTTTGCCGAACGCAAAGCACGGTAAGCAACGAGGCGACGGATTTCGTCGGACGACTTAAGCTCTTTCTTTACCCGCGCGACACCACTTTCACCCAACTGTGCGAGCAGCCAGATAGCTCGGTAAGCAAGGTAGGGATTTGGATTGTCAAGTAAGGCGGAAACAGCGGGTACGGCTGACGAACCCTGAGACTTCAACCGCGCAAAACCTGCGCCACGTACGTTCACCGCAGGACTCAAGAGTGCCTGGATTTGTCCTTCGGTCGTTTCTAAATTAATTTTCGGCACATTCGATTTAAACCCTTTCGGTGCTAAACGATAAATCGTACCCGCAATACGGTTGTCGCGGGTTGCATGTCCGCCAACACCGGGATCAAACCAATCTGCAAAATATATCGCGCCGTCGGGACCAACCGCAACATCTGCCGGACGGAATAGCGTCTTGGTAGCGCCGCTCGGCCTGCCACCTTGGAAATCTGACCCAGCCCATTCCCGTTCTTTATTAGAAGTAATAAAATCAAACCGTTCGAGCTTCACCCCTGCCCCATCGGGCTTTGGAAAATAGCCGAAGATGACATTCTTCCCCGCTTCACACGCGAGTAGCATACCATTCCATTTATCACCAAGGGCACCGTTCTCATAAAAGGCTACGCCTGTCGGCGAGCCGCCTCCATAAACATCCCCTGCAGGCATGGTATCTGGGTCTTCTTGGCGCCATTCAGCAGTTGGCACGTCTTGCCCAGGACGGCGGTCAGCCTCCCATGAGCGTTTACCATCAGAAGAAGCGAAGCCTGCATTACCGCCTTCCATCACCATCGTCACACGGCAAGCGGGCGGATCGTCGTTATCGCTTTGGAAGAGATCACCCACGGAGCTGATGGTTTGCTCATAACTATTACGATAGTTATGTCCCATGATGCGCAGATCAGAGCCGTCGGCATTCATCCGCACCGAGAATCCACCAATCCAGACATTACCGTCGTCGCTCTGCTTGCCGGCAATGTTTTGTAACATGTACGGGCTACCCATGTAGAAATTGCGCCCAGCCTTATCCTTAAACTGTGCACCGGTGTTACCTTGGTTGAAGTTCCACTTACCATCGGGCCCCACGGTGACGCTGTGCAAACTGTGGTCGTGTTGACGTCCATTAAAGCCCGTTAACAAGACTTCACGCTTATCAACTGCAGAATCAAAGACCCCGTCGCGATTTGTATCCGTATAAACCAGCAAATCAGGCGGCTGAGAGACGACGATTTTGCCATCGATGGCTGCGACGCCGAGCGGAGAAGCTAAATTTGTCTCTTGGACGAAAACCGTAACCTTATCCGCCTTACCAGCGCCTGTGGTATCTTCGAGAACAACAATGCGGTCACCTTCTTTGCGACGTCCAGCCTTGCTCCGGTAATTCACGCCTTCGGCAACAAAGAGCCGGCCCTTTTCATCGAAGTCAATGTTGGTTGGGTTATAGAGCTGCGGGGTGGTTGCCCAAACTGTGACCTCGAATCCATCAGGAACCGTAAATAATTCTGCGGGGACAAGCATCGGGCTTTCGTCCAGAACTTCATCGATATCCGCGGGAGGAGCTTGGGTGAAAATGAGGAAGCGAACGGCTGCTTCTGTCGGAGCGCCATCGCGCATCGCGCCCATGTCATCGAGTGCAACCTTCGTGGAAAATTTCGTCGCACCTTGAGGCAAATCAAAAGCGATCACCGAAGTCGCGTGTGTGCCGATGCCATTCGTATACGTCTGACCCGAAACCTTGAGCGGTCCTTTGTCAGTATTCTTCCCGACCATAACCGAACCCCAACTGCTTTCGGCCTTTTTCCACTTCAGAGAAGTTAGCGGACGTGTAGAGCCATCTGCCATGATTAATGTTGGCTCAATCCAGTCTGCCCAGTCTGAGTTATTACTGCCAAGATCAGAGACCACGAGGTAGAGCTCCTTGGCCCCTTTAAGATCCACATTCATCTCAGCCATACGCACCTTATCGCGCGCCGCAAAGGCACGTGAAGTCGCCGCTGGCTTAACAGGTGCCGCCGCAACGTGCGACAGGGCAAGGCTCAACACACAGAAGCCAATGCGGGCATAAACAGTATTCATGGAATAAAGCGGTTACGAGAAGACAGCCAAGTAGACGTAAAGTTACAAGGAAATCGGCTTCGCAAATGCGAAGTCGCCGCGAACTACCCGATACTTAGGCCGATTAACGCTTACGTTTGCCGTTATCTTGACGTCCTGTGCGCTTGGACTGTCGCGGAGCTTGCGGCGACTTTGTCTTAAAACGCGTCGGCTTTCGCACAGAAGTATTCTTAGAGGAGGACATCTTTCTATGTTATCACTGCAGCGTAGAAGCGAAAGGAGAAAGCCCGTCAAACCATCGTATTCATTCTTGCGGCACTTAAGGCCTAAAAATCAACGCTTCTTACCACCGCGGCCTCCACCCTTCTGTTCTTTACTCGCTGGATCATAAGCTGGGTTCGGCTGATCTGCGAGCGGCGCTTGGGTTTCTCTCAACCACGCATGGAGAAGTTTTTTCATTTCTTCGAGCTTGGCAGGTTCCGTTTTAGAAAGTTCTTTTGATTCAAACGGGTCATTCTTCAAATTGTATAACTCATAAACAGGCCCAGCATATTTAAGGATTAGTTTATAGTCACCAGCGCGCACTAAGCTCATGGGCTCGCCTTTTCCAATGTAGCACGGGAAGTGCCAGAATACGGCGGCGCGGTTCAGGGAGGCCCCTGTGCGTAACTGTTTCAGCAAACTGATGCCGTCCATCGGTTGATCTTTCGGCAATGGCGTACCTGTCGCCTCAAGGATCGTCGGCATAAAGTCCATTCCGAGTACCGGCTCATCATAAACCTTACCCGCAGGAATGGTCCCAGGCCAGACCGCGAAGCCAGGCACACGAATTCCGCCTTCGTAGAGCAGGCCTTTACTGCCCTTCAAGGATCCAACGACATAAGGCAGTCCGCCATTGTCGCTCGTGAAGATGATGAGCGTGTCCTTGGTGAGCCCAAGCTTATCTAAACTCTGCAAGATGCGCCCGACATTTTGATCCACTGCCTCAACGGTCGCAGCATACTCGGGTGTGATTCCGCGATCATCACTCTTCGGGATTCTCGCTTTATACTTCTCCACTAAATTAGCCTTAGGCTGAAAAGGCTCATGCACGGAGTGGTCAGCAAAATAGAGGAAGAAGGGCTTATCTTTATTTTTCTCAATAAAACCAACGGCCTCGTCGGTTAATACATCACTTAAGTACCTTCCCTTGGCGTCCTGATAGGCATCTTTTTCGAAACCGATATCGTCGGGTCTTTGATAAATATCAAAACCACGACCGGTGGGACTGCCTGTGCTCCCATTCTTTCCTCGCCCTAAATTCCACATTCCAATCAGGGCGGTGGCGTAACCTTTACCGCGCAAGCAGTCAGCCAACGTCTTTGTTTGCGCTGGCAACTCGTCATGACTCTTCACTGCCATAACTTTCATGTAAGGCTGCCCAGGGGTGTAACGATCATCGACTACCGTAAACACGCCGTGACGAGGGGTATATTGTCCCGTGAGCAAGCAAGCCCGACTCGGGGCGCAATTAGGGGCAGAAGCATAGCATTGCCGAAACTCAGCACCCTGCTTGGCCAAGCGGTCAATATTGGGCGTATCAATGTAACGATTCCCGACATAACCCAAATCCCGCCAACCCATATCATCGATTAAAATAAGTATCACGTTTGGTTTCGTCTCTGCAGCGCCCGCTACAAGAGTCCAAAGAACAAACGCGCAGAAGTAATGTGTAAAGGTTCGCCGCATGATCCTATTTAAGCCGACTTTGGCTTTACATCATAAGCATGCGCAATCGCACCCTGCTTATTTTGGGGCGTCTCATCTTTTGCTAAGAAAGAGCGCACATACTCGACCTTCGTTTGTTGAGGGGAAACGGTTACGCGCAGATAGCCCGCACTGGGAAGTTTTTTACCCGATTGGTAACGCTCTTCATTATAAGCCACATAGCCATGATCCGAGGGCATTGGTACTTCTTGATATATGACGCCGTCCTTTTCCTGCTGGCAGTACAGGTGGTCGTGGCCCTGGAAGAAGATGCTGACCTTATGCTTCGCCATAAGCTGGTGAATCGGCAACTCCCAGCCCGGCCGCTTTTGGGCAAAAGTTCCTTCATCACGACGACCCTCACCACCCCACTCATAAAGATTAGCCTCATCAACGCCGCCTCGACCCGACCCGAGTACATGGTGAGCAAATACGAATTTGTATTTAGCCTTACTCGTTTCGAGCGTCTTCTTTAGCCATTGATACTGGGCGTCACCAATCGTGATACCCCACCAATCACGGTTCTTCTTGTCTGCACCTTTGTCTTTCCCATCGCCGCCAGCATGGAAACCACTGTCGACGAGTTCAGGTGAGTGCCAATAGTTGTCGAGTACGATAAAAAGTGCGTCTCCCCACGTCCAAGCGCAGTAATCCTTGAGCAGGCCGATGTCTTTGAGTGGAGAGGGATTGCCGATATAGAACCCATCAGGTGCGACAGTTGGGAAGTATTTATTGCGAGCAAGTTGTACCCCAACGGCGACGTCGCGTCGTTCATCCGTTTGATTATAATTAAAAAGAGATCCCTGCTCGTGGTTGCCATTCAGCAAGAAAACGGAAGCAAACTGTCCAACGAGTCCAAGAAATGGACGCTGAAGTATATAGGGCTGAGCTAGAGCCTCCGGGGAGACCGTGCGCACTTTATCGACACTAAAGTCATCCCCGATACAGATATGGAAATCGGGGTGGTCGCTCGCAGCCGCCTGTAAGGTTCGGGCGTAGAGTTCAGGATGACTACTCTGCGGGCGCTCGGGGTGAGAATCCCCTTGCACGGTAAATGTGAATGATGCTCCAGGCGAACGTTGAGTCGCGAATCGACACTCGGCACGAGCTATAAAAGCACCCGTGGAGCCCTTGCGCGATTGTATGCGGTAAAAATAGACTGTGTTCGGCGTAAGCTTATCGATGAGTACCTCGGTTGGCTCTCCCTTGACTAAACTCAGTGGTCCAATTTTTCGCGTGTACTTTCCGCTAGCAATTCCGACTTCGAGAATAACCTCGGTTGCGTCTTTCGCCAACAAGCTCGCCGTAACGGATTTGTCCGACGCACGACCCAAGACGACAGATAGCCGATCGAACTCGGCCAATGCCGCAGGCAAAACATAGTCACCGCTGAATACAGGCCCCCGTGCGCGCGTAGAGTCTTCGGCCCCTGCCTTGCCCCCCTTGCCGCCCTTGCCTTTACCCTTGCCGACTTCGGCGACCGCGGGATCAGCGCCACGAAGAACAATCCAGCCAAAGCTTAGTGCCATGAGGCCCAGAAACTGTCGGCGCACCAACGAGGGTACCCACACCGAAGCACGGTAAAACGGGTTCAGCCTTTCCTTCGGCGGAGGCAAGTGAGTCATAAACGTACGCTATAATACAAAACCCCAGAGAAAAGACGTTGTTTCATTCTGAAATGCCCACTGGCTGAGCATCTGGAAATGACTACGGGCCGATTTACCTTGCGCTTTTAATCACTATACTATCTATAAGAATCTTGTGAGTGAGCTTAGGTTGGACTGCCAAGTTGCTTACTTCCGAAATCAAAAAGCGCGTTAGCCCGCTTTCATTGGCGTTTTACCCCCTTAAAACGCCCTCGCTCAAATTCGTAGAGAACCACCCCCCTATAGGGAGGGTTATGCGATTTCATACATCGCTTACCCTGCTCTGTCATTTTTCCAAACCCAACCGCAACACCATGAAACCCAACCTACCCTCCTCCCAGTCCCACACTCTGTCGTATTGCTCGTATGCGATTAAGATGACGGAGACTTCTCTGCTCGCGTGGATCGATCAACAAATCCTCACCTTGCCCGAATTTACTAACTGTTGGTTAACGGAGTCGGATAGTGGCATTTGCCGCATCCAGGGACTCGCCCTCCACGGCGATATCCTCGTATCGGTCGAATCTTACGACAGCGCCAACGTACGCATTACCCTCGATTACCGTCAAGGTGACCGGCGCCTGGTGCTTGCTCTGTTTAAAAATCTACCGCGTGATACCGGCCGCCGATTGCCAGCCACGAAGCAACCAAAGACAGTTTGGTGGAAGAAGTTCGCTTACTGCCTACAAAACTTACTCGGGGAAGAAACCGAGGAGGGCTTCCTGATTACACATTCAGCCATAGAATCAGCCCTTGAGTGCACCTCGGATGAATACAGCGATGCTATCGTCAAAATCCTCGAGCTAACCGATATTCGCCGGTGCATCGACAATCCTAGCATTGAGAACTGCTATAGCAAAGAGCACGTCGAACAATACCTCCAAGAGTACCCTAACCCTAAAGTGATTATCCACCGCGGTCGAAAAGTCAGGCTGCCGCATCGGCTCTGCGTTAAGACGAGCGCCGTCACCACCTTGCACATCCATTACGTTTGGGATGGCCGGTTAGACAAACACATCATCGGCTGGATTGATGCATTCACTGAATGCTAATCGCGTATCTACCAACGATCTAAGTGAATAGACGTTTCTCGCGGATAAAATCATCGACTAGCCCTGGGCTCGTCATGCCTTCGGTCAGGTAAAAATCGGTGCGCGAAATTTCTCCAGTCCGGATTTTAGCAATGAAATCTGACTCGTGGTATTGACCGACAGTTTCGCCCGAT
>CAIYUD010000249.1 GCA_903929325.1 uncultured Opitutia bacterium
AAAAGGTCAATCATCCGTCGTGCCAGCGTGCGCGCAGCCTCCGCTTCCCCATTATGTGCGTGCAGTGAGCCGCAGCAGGGCTGGATTGGTGGCGTATACACTTCGCAGCCATTCGCCAGTAAGACGTCTGCGGTATCCCGATTGATGGCGGAGAAGGCAAGATCCTGAACACAGCCAGTTAACAGCGCGACTCGGTAGCGCTTACCTTGGAGGGGCGATTCGACGGCTGCGATTAACTGATGGGAGAAACGTCGCGCCATGGTTGGCGCCTGCGGTTCAAGCTTCTTTAAGTGCGGAGGGAGTAACTTCGTTAAATGTAGTTTTCGAAAAGCAGTTTGCAGTCCGAGTTGTTGGTAGAGCCCAAGGCAGCGCCCCACGAAGCGCAGTAGTCGCGGCCGCATGAAGAGTCCGCGGATAGTGAAGGCGCGCCAGAAGCGAGCGACGAGCGTGGCGCGAGGACCGTGGGTTTGAATATCTGATCGCGCGGTTTCGAGTAGATTGGAGTAGTCGACGCCAGCAGGGCAGGCGGTCTGGCAAGCTAAGCAGCCTAAGCAGTAACTCATTTCGGCCACAAACTCCCCGGTGATCTTTAATTCGCCATCGGCCACCGAGCGCATCAGCGAAATACGTCCACGCGGACTATGCCGTTCGCGTTTCGTGGCATCGTATGTTGGGCAAGCGGGCAGGCACATCCCACAGCGCATGCACTGTTGCAGGATCGAGTAGTCCAGTTCCTTGAGTGAGCCGCGCATGGCTTAGTCAAAAATCTTACCAGGGTTGAGTAAGTTATGCGGATCCAGTGATTGTTTAATTTGTCGCATGAGCCCATGGCTCGCTTCTCCGAGTTGGCGCTTGAGCCACTGTTTCTTAGCCAAGCCAATGCCGTGCTCACCCGTAATCGTACCGCCCAGTTCGAGGGTCTTGTCCACGATTTCCTCGAGAGCTAAATGCACGCGGTGCATTTCATCGGCGTTACGCTCATCGGTAAGGAAAGTGGGATGGAGGTTGCCATCTCCCATGTGGCCAAAGGTGCCGACGAGCAGGTTATGTTTTTTGGCAACCTGAGCGATGAAGCCGACCATAGTAGCGAGTTGATCGCGGGGTACGGTGACGTCCTCAAGGATAGTCGTCGGACGTACGCGAGCCAGTGCCGAGAACGCGCTGCGTCGAGCGGAGGCAAGCTTCAAGGCTTCGGCGTCATTGCTGGCTACGCGGACATCACGGGCTCGATGGGCGCGGGCAATCTCCAGCATTTTAGCCGCTTCATCTTCAACGGCAGAGGGATGTCCATCGGTCTCCATCAACAGCAATGCCTCGCAATCCCGGGGCAGTCCGATTTTTGCGTAATCTTCAACGCACCCGATGGTTGTCCGATCAAGAAACTCAAGCGTGCAGGGAATGATACGTGCCGCGATAATGGCGGAGACGGTGTTGGCCGCGTCTTCCATTCGGTCGTAGCTGGCGAGCATCGTGCGACGTGCCGCTGGTTTGGGTAAAAGTTTAAGTAAGACCTCGGTGATAATCCCCAAGGTGCCTTCAGATCCGATGAAGAGATCTTTCATGGAATACCCAGCGACGTCTTTGACGCATGCATTGCCGAGACGAGCAATTTGGCCGTCGGGCATGACGACTTCCAAGCCCATGACGTAATCGCGCGTCACGCCATACTTCAGTCCACGTAAGCCGCCCGAATTTTCCGCCACATTGCCACCAATCGTACTGATCTTCATCGAACCTGGATCGGGTGGATAAAAAAGCCCGTGGGTATTGGCCGCTGCATCAACGTTAGCGGTGATCACCCCGCATTGTGCCCGCAGGGTTAAGTTGGCTGCGTCGACCGAGATAATTTTATCCATCCGCGTGAGGCAGAGCACGAGGCAGCCTTCCGACGGTACACTCCCGCCGCTCAGTCCGGTACCCGAGCCACGGGTGACGACAGGGATCTTGTGAGTCGCCGCGAATTTTACACAGGCAGAGACTTCTTGGGTGTTGGCAGGCAAGATAACAACTTCGGCGCGATGCTTGAGTGCTGCGGTGCCATCAAATTCGTAGGGAATAAGATCTTCGCGCGCCGTCAGAACGTTCTCATTGCCAACGATTCTACGTAATTCTTGGAAGTGGCTTTCGGTAAGGGGCATAAGGCAACGGTCTATCGATGTATAGTCCCTGTCGGCTCAAAGACGAAGAACGAAAGAAGGGTAACCTCAGTGGCCGATTTGTTTACGCGGCCCGACCTGGATAGAGGCCGCTAGGCTTTCTTGCAGGTAGGCGTGTGCGTTTTGAAAAGCTTCGGTAAGGTCTTCCCCGCGTGCCAGACGCGCAGTCAGAGCGGCCGAGAGCGTGCAACCGCTGCCATGGGTATCAACGTCGCTGATGCGGTTGGCGGTGCAGACAGAAAGGGCACGTCCGTTGTTATCGACCAAGATGTCACGTAGTGTCGTGCCTTGGCTATGTCCGCCTTTAAGCAGAACGGTCGTCCCGAGTTTCTTAGCGAGTTCAGCAGCGTCGACCATCATGCCGACTTCGGTTTCGCGCGGGCGCTTCCCGAGTAAGATTTCTGCTTCATCTAAATTGGGCGTAACCACATGTGCGATGGGGATGAGTTCGTTTATGAGCACACTCATCGCATCTTCTTGCAGCAGACGCGCGCCACTCGAAGCGACCATCACGGGATCGACGATGAGTGGAATATGGGCGTTCTCTTTTAGTACAGCGACGACGGCGCGGATGATTGCAGCATCGAAGAGCATGCCGGTCTTAATAGCCTTAACGGGATAGTAGCGTAGTACCTGTAGAATTTGCTCACGCACGATTTCGGCGGGGCTTGCGTGTACTGCGGTGACGCCTTCGGGGTTTTGTGCGGTGAGGCAGGTGACTGCAGTTGTCCCGTAGACACCGTGAGCGGCGAAGGTGAGCAGGTCGGCCTGAATACCAGCGCCACCGCCCGAATCGGATCCAGCAATGGATAAGGCGATGGGCAGCGATTGCGACATAGCGATGACCTTAAGCAGGAAGCGGGAAGCAGGAAGCAGGAAGATAACTTTGAGAGGGAAGGGCGTTCATTCGTCGCTAACCTCTGTTTGATAAGGCTTTAGCAACGTCATCCCGCTTGCCCCTTCCTGCTTCCTGCTGAGCGCTTTAAGCGCTTATCCCCTTTCTTTTTGACACCCTTGTCCCTCGAGGCTTTCTGTTGGACTACGTATGTCACTTAGTGGACGTGCGTTCACCTACTCCTTATAACGACTTTCCACACACATGGCCAAGACCACCCAGAAGAAGTCCACCAGCGGTAAATCCACTAAGTATGTCTATACTTGGGGTGACCGCAAAGCTGACGGCGACGGCAGCATGAAGGCGCTCCTTGGAGGTAAGGGCGCTAATCTTGCGGAGATGACCCGCATCGGTCTGCCCGT
>CAIYUD010000250.1 GCA_903929325.1 uncultured Opitutia bacterium
CACCATTGAGTGCCATGTGACGAACACACCGCCCGTTTTGCAGCGCGGAGACAACCCAGCCCGCAAACTTCAAAGGTCTTAATAGCTCAACTTCAAAGGGCATATTCTAAATTTCCCAATATTTGCTGCTAATTGTTCAACCCGTAGTCGAATAAGTTAGCGCTTGCAATGTGAGCCCGGCCATAGCGGCCTTCACTTCATGCCTTAAAGATTAGGCAATGTATCGAGCGGTATTCCCTGTTGCTTGTATCGCTCCAATACCGTAGGGCAATCACTCTCAAGGGTCGCCACACGTGCTTTCATTAATTCCGTGTTTTTCAGATCGCGGTTTCCAGCGTTGATGATTTGTGCGGCAAGTAGCGCCTGCCCCATCACCCTAACCCGTTCGGCAGCAATCGCCACCTGGTTAGAAAATTTGTCGACCACTTCTTTTGCAGTCTTTCCCTCGGATTCGGGCAAGGGCATTCGGCATTCGGCTTGCGCAAAGATTGTGCCGAGCTCCGGCAGAGTTATTTCTTCGATCGGCTTGTCCAATGCGACGTGCTCGTTGTCATCGTTAGAGCAACTGAGCGTAAGAAGTGTCACCACTAGCAATCCGAGCGTTTTTCTCATGTCGCACTCCGTTTAGGTAGATTCGTCGAACGCAACGCGCTCAGCCATAGCAGGGCATAAATTTTTAAAATCTAGCGGCTAACTCGCGCCGGTGCCTAAAGGTTTTAAGAAAAAAGCTTCCTCCAACCCAAGCAAGAGAAGGTGCAACAATAAGTACGAGTGGATTGGCGGCAATGGCGGCGCGAAAGTCGAGATGCGCGAACTTCAAGATCGCGCGGGTTATTCCACAGCCCCAACAAACGCCGCCACCAACAAACCGTGAAATCAAGCAATCCGGGGTCGCAGCGAGCACCCAAGCTGGAGCGAACACAGTCGCCGCTCCAGCAATAAGCAGGCCAAGCGCCAACCCTCGATCGACGCCACTATCTACGCAGCGGATTGCCATTCGCATCCTTGTAGTTGCCAACGACAATTAGAATGAAGTCGATGAGCGCCCATACGCCGCAACCACCAAGCGTCAGCAGTTGGATGACGCCGATAGTAGTGTGCTTGGTATAGAAGCGATGGATTCCGAAAATACCCAAGAAAAAGCACAACAGCACTACGACCAGCCACTCGCGATCTTCCGTACTGCCCGAAAGTGAACGAGCCTGCCCGGGGAGAGCCACCCCACATTTAATGCAAACCACGGCCTGCGAACCAGCGGCAGCGCCGCACGACGGACAGAATGACATTTACAAGTCCCCCTCTATATTCGTTATAAAGTCAAAATAGCACCCGGACGAGATGATTACTACCACGGAGTCATCCTCGCCATCTAAATGTAGTCTCTACGCGTAGTTTCGGAGCCGGTTTCGAACTCCAGTCCGGCTCCTAATATCTTCTGCGTGACCGCTCGCCAGAACGCTCTACGGCAGCCGTCGACGCTGTAGCCTTGGACGTCCAGCACGATAACCAGAAGCCCAGCGTCAGTCGCCTGGCGCAACCCGGGCGACCTTTCGACGGTCCCCGCGTAGGGAGAGAAGGCTAAAACCAATTCAA
>CAIYUD010000251.1 GCA_903929325.1 uncultured Opitutia bacterium
ATCTCCCAAGCCCCTACCCGGTGAAGCCGCCTTTGAGGATACAGAGATTGGTCGCGCACCTGGACAGCTTCCTGCTGCCTCACCTTTCGAAAGCACGGGGCCAACCAAATTTCGCGCCCTTCAGTACGACGAACATTCCGTCACCACAACGGAGTTCACGGATTTAGATTCTGTTGGTAAACTCGTTGGCAAGCCGGGCCTAGTTTGGATTCAAGTACTCGGCATCACCGATCCTCAAATTGTCCATATCATTGGGGCATTCTTTGATATCCCCATGCTCGCGCAGGAAGATATTCTGACAGCTGCTTCGCGGCCAAAGTTTGAACAGTACGGCGAGCAAGTCTTAGCAATTGCCCGCGCGGTGCGCGTGGGTGTGACGGACGACACCCCGCGTGGGCAACAAATCTCAATCGTGACAGGTGACGGGTTCGTCATCTCCTTCCATGAAAGCGACGAAGCCATTTTCTCCGCTGTCGAGCGTCGTATTGCCGACAACAAAGGCGGGATTCGCAAATGGGGGCCAGGCTACCTCCTCTACGCACTCCTCGATACCTTAGTTGACCGCCTCTTGGTCCAAACCGAAGAGATTGAAGATGCGATTACCGAAATGGAGGACCATATCTTGGTCAGCAATGAAGGTTGGGACTTAGGCGAAGTCTATCGGCTGAAGCGTGTGGTGGTACGTTTAAGCCGCTTAGCCCAACCACTCAAGGATATGGTCAGCGTGCTTGAACACTACGAACACGGCCTCCTACCACCGAGCATGGATATGTTCTTCCGCGATCTCTACGACCACGCAATTCGGTCCGCCGACCGTATCGAACACGCCCGTACCATCTTACAAGACCTTCAAGAGTATCACCATACGCTACAGGAGCGTAAAACCAGTGAGATTATCCGATTACTTACGGTGTTGTCGTCCGTCTTCATTCCCCTTACGTTCGTCGTCGGCCTGTATGGCATGAACTTTAAGTATATGCCAGAGCTCGATCAACCGTATGGGTACTTCATCGTGATCGGCGTGATGGTCGCGTTCACCGTCGGGATGCTCCTTTGGTTTAGGCGTAAGCGCTGGCTCTAAAGACTTAAGCTCAGCCGCAGTCCAAAGCGTCGACGTCTAAGATGTCGGCAACTTCGGCGTCACCGAGGATTTTTTCGCGCAACGGACGAAGGATACGCATGAAAGGAGCCACTGCTGGCACCAGATACCATACATGGTGTCGGTGAAGATCCTTAATGCACCCAATCGGGCAAACGGTTGGCCCGCGGATTTCCACGTTCTTAGGCAAAACTTTCTCCAACTCGCGTACCCAGTGTTCCGCCGTAAAGATGACCTTCTCTTCACTACGACCGCGGAAGAGGTGGCGGATGAGGTGACGACCTGGCGGATAACCAAATTCCTTACGCCGCTCTAATTCAGCAGCGGCAAACCCTTCGTAATCACACCGCTTCGCAAACTGAATCGGGTCTGAAGCCGGCTGGAAAGTTTGCACATAGACAACGCCTTCGATGTCACCCCGGCCCGCGCGACCTGCCACTTGCGTCAAAAGCTGGAAAGTGCGTTCAGCCGCCCGGAAGTCAGGCATCTGCAGCGAAAGATCGGCATCCAAAATACCCACCAATGTCACCCGCGGGAAATCAAGCCCTTTGGCAATCATCTGCGTCCCGAGCAAAATATCAATGTGCCCAGCACGGAACTTGGACAGGACTTCGCGGAATAAATGTTTCTTACCCATCGTGTCTGCATCCATCCGGGCGACACGCGCACGTGGAAAGAGCTGTGCGAGTACTTCTTCTGCACGCTGGGTGCCGTGTCCCTTCCAGCGAATCTCGGGAGACTTACACGCAGGACAAATCGTCGGGGCCGGTGCACGGTAATCACACAAATGGCAGCGGACGGTATGATCTGTCCGATGAAGTGTCAGAGGCACGCTACAATGTGGACACGGGGTGGCCTGACCGCAGGCAGGACATACACATGCCCGGGAATGCCCCCTTCGATTTAGAAAGAGAATGGATTGCTCACGGCGCTCAAGTCTCTCGCGCAAACCGTCGACCAACTCGCGCGCCAATACAGGTGAGCCTTTCGCATGTAAGACCTCACGTCGCATATCAATAATGCGGAAGGCTGGCATTGGGCGGTCGTCGACCCTCTTAGAAAGACGCACAAACCCATAACGGCCGGCTTGTGCATTAGACCAAGTCTCAAGCGATGGCGTAGCGGAACCGAGAATACAGGTAGCATTCAGGAGTTTTGCCCGCATCACCGCGACATCACGTCCGTGGTAAAGGGGCGTCTCTGACTGCTTAAACGATGGCTCGTGCTCCTCGTCGACAACGATGAGACGGACATCGGGTAAAGGCGCAAAAATTGCGGAACGTGCACCCACAACTACCCTCGCCTGCCCAAGTGCCATGGCCATCCAGGCATCAAAACGTTCGCCAGCAGAAAGGTGACTATGCCACACCACAACCTGAGTACCAAGGTCTGCCAGCCGTGACCGCAAGCGGCCAACTGTCTGCGGCGTCAGCGCTACTTCAGGCACCAGAAAGATTGCTGATCCTCCAAGCTGAAGTGCCTGACGGATGAGAGAAATATAGACTTCGGTCTTACCTGACCCCGTAACGCCGTGAAGGAGGTGCGTCTTGAATTGTCGCTGAGACAAAGACTCGCCCATCGATGTTACGGCTGCCGCTTGCTCCGGGTTTAAGGTGTGACCGGCAGATGCGACAATTTCAGAATCTGCGAAAGGGTCATCATACGCTGTTCGTAAAATGACTTTGGCCTCTTCAGCAACGAGGCCCTTTGTAATGAGGCTATCCACAGCTGATTGTCCGATACCCAAACCTTCTGTCGCTTTGTTGCGTTCGACGGGCACAACTTGTGCACTCAAGAAATCTATCAGTAGCGCTTGCTTGGGTGCACGTCGACGGAGAGCCACCAATACTTCAGCGTCCACAGGCTTCACCAAAGTTAGCAATCTGCGTAATACAGGTCGTACACCTGTACGCACGGCCGAAGGTAAAACCGTTTCGAGTACGGAATTAAAACTGCAGCCGTAATACTCGGCCATCCACTCCGCGAGACGACAGACGTCGTCCGTTAACACAGGCTGCTCATGCTCAAGTGTTGTGATCGGCCGCAAGCGCGTACCTTCGGGTGGCTCCGCAGGAACTTTCCAGACAACACCTAACTTCACACGATTCCCCAAGGGAACGCGTACGAGGTGACCAACTTTGAGAACTGCCTGCAGAGCTTTGGGAATGGAATAGGTGTACGGTCGCGACCCCCCGTCAAAAGGGACCACTTCTACCGCTCCTGCGGCAATCTCTCCAAAGAGGTCAGGCACGCCCTACCTTCGCCTCGTCTGTGGCAGGATTCAAGCCAAGGGCTTGCTCGGACGTGAATGTGAGGCAATCCGAACGCACATCAGCGCCCACATACAGCCAATAGCATTGGCTACGGCCAACTGTAGGTCGGCAGGCAGGCTGTAAAAGATGGCCGTACCTGGAATCCACACCAACCAGTTAGGTAGAAGGTTTGGGACGACAATGCGACGGTACCATCCGGATCCAAGCTGGGCACGTAATGCAGTAAAGTCCCAGCCGAGGTCCTTCCAGAGATGTGAAACTGCGTTAAAAGGTGCCCCAACAAAAATCGTGAAGACACTCATATCACACGCAACCTTCGCTAAAACAATCGCTGGCGTTAAATCAGCTCCGGGTGCAGGTCCAAATAGAAAAGTTAAGAGCGCATAAAACTGGTCAACGACTAGTCCCATGAGCGCCCACCAAATCAAACTGTGCAGAAGATCGCGCCAAGGATAAACTGGACGAAGCGATTTCAGCGCCATCCGCAGCGCCCAGGGGATGAGGCCTGCCGTCAATGACGTCGAGACCATCGCAAAAACTAAAGTGTTCTTACGTCGGACAGAGGCAATCACCTCCATAGCATCATGTACGGCCGCAACGTGGTAATACGCAAAGGCAACTACGGCGGCTAATCCCAAAACCAATGAGGCAGGGATAGCGACTTCGCCGGCCGCGCGCCGACCCGCCGTCCAAGGTGAATCTTCGGAGAGCGTACTCATCCAAGAAGCTTACGTAGGATTTCGTCAATCATCGCAGGGTTAGCCTTGCCACCGGTGCGCTTCATAATCGGACCCTTCAAAGCATTAATAGCTTTAGCATTACCCGCTCGGTATTCGGCAATCGATTTGGCGACAGCAGGATCTTCAATCACTGCACGGACAACTGCTTCAAGCTCATCACTATTACTGTTCTGACGAAGCCCCTTGGCATCGACAATCGCAGCCGGCTCAAGGCCTGTCTTAAACATTTCCGCAAAGACTTCTTTCGCTTGCTGCTTAGAAATACCGCCTTCGTCCGTCAGACGAACAAGGGCAGCTAATGCCTCTGGCTTTATCCGACAGTCCTTTAAGCTTAAAGCAGCGGAAACCTCACCCGTGAGCGGATCTTTCTCTGTCGAAGCCGCAAGCTCACGCAGCAAATCGTTGGCCACAAGGTTAGCGATGCCTACGGGGTTTGCGGGATAAGCGGAGACCGCAGCCTCAAACCAACGCGACAAAGCCAAATCGGCCACCAATACGGAAGCTGCGGTGTAAGGCAGACCCAACGCGTCCATATAGCGACGCTGACGTTCAAAGGGACGTTCCGGTAAATCCTTACGGATGCGCTCCACCGTATCCCGCGAAATAGTTACGGAAGGAATATCGGGGTCTGGGAAGTAACGGTAATCGTGGGCATCTTCTTTATCGCGCAAGACATAGCCGCGACCCGCCTCAGCGTTCCAGCCACGTGTTTCTTGCACTATCGCCCTACCCGCTTCGAGTTCGCGAGTTTGTCGAGCCACTTCAAATTCAATGGCTGCGCGTACGCCGGAGATGGAGTTTAGATTCTTCGTTTCAGAACGGGTGCCAAGGGGCGCACCTGGGCGACGCAGTGAAACATTAGCATCACAACGTAACTGCCCTTTTTCCATGTCACAATCAGCCACGCCAGCTTGCGTAATCACCGCAATCAACGCCTTCAAAAAGGCTTCGGCTTCAACCGAGGAGCGCAAATCAGGTTCGGTAACAATTTCTAACAAGGGCACGCCCGCACGGTTATAATCAACAAGCGAGCCGCCAGCTGCATGACTAAGTTTGCCGACATCCTCTTCAAGGTGCGCATGGTGCACGCGGACGACGCGGTGTTCGCCCATGACATTACGCGAAGCCCCTGGCATCTCTACCTCAACCGTGCCACCCACAACGACAGGGTAATCCTTTTGCGTTAACTGATAGTTCTTTGGATTATCAGGATAGAAATAGTTCTTACGATCCCAAGCGCACATCGCGGGAATCTCGGCGCCAATCGCGAGACCGAAACGTATGGATTGCTCGAGTGCAGCGCGGTTGACGACTGGCAAGGTCCCTGGAAGCCCGAGAACAACGGGGTCGACTTGGGTATTTGGCTCAGCCCCAAAGCCCCAGGGAGCTGAAGCAAAAACTTTGGCGCGTGTATGCAGCTGCACATGGACCTCAAGCCCGATGACCACTTCCCATCCCGATGCTTCGGTACTCATGGCGCAATACGGTTAGCAAGGGCGTGACTGCCCTCAAATTGACGCGCTAAGGCAAAGAGAATTGGCTCAGCTTGGGGTGCTCCGACCAAATGAATACCTACCGGTAAATTATTGGCCATACCCACAGGGAATGAAAGCGCGGGCAATCCCGCCAAATTTGCAGGAATGGTAAAGAGGTCTTCTAAATACATCTTTAGCGGATCCGCAGCTTTTTCTCCGAGACGAAATGCGGTGGATGGTACCGTCGGCGTGACCAGTGCATCAACTTGCTGAAGTGCTGTAAGGTATTCGTCGCGAATACGCGTACGGGCGAGTAAAGCTTTGCCGTAGTAAGCGTCTGCATAGCCAGCACTGAGCACAAAGGTACCTAGGAGAATACGTCGCTTAACCTCAGCGCCAAAACCTTCGGAGCGCGACCGCTCCATCATATCGACGGGATTTAAAACGCCCTGCGCCCGGTGACCATAGCGTACGCCGTCGTAGCGACCCAAATTCGAAGAAGCTTCGGCCGTTGCGACGACATAGTAAGTCGGCACAGCTAGGCCAGCGGTTGGCAGAGCAACGTCGACCAACTCGCAGCCTGCCGCACGGTAGAATTCAAGGGCGGCATCAAAGGCAGTACGGACTCCTGCGTCGACACCTTCAAGTAACGCGCGAGGGACGCCGAGACGGGGCTTACGGTTTTGAGGAAGGTGCACCGGCTTACGTTCAGCCGCCGTAAAGCATGTCATGTCGCGCGCATCGGGCGCGGCGAGTGCATGGAATAATAATTCGCAGTCATCCACGTTACGTGCGAACGGTCCGATTTGGTCGAGCGAGGAAGCGAAAGCGACGAGACCGTAGCGCGAAACCATACCGTAGGTCGGCTTCAGTCCAACCAAGCCACAATGCGATGCAGGCTGCCGGATGGATCCACCCGTATCTGAACCCAGCGCCAGGGGAACGAGGCCAGCGGCCACCGAAGCGGCACTGCCACCAGAAGATCCACCAGGCGTGCGATCCTTGTCCCATGGATTGCGGGCTGGACCTGTTGCCGATGTTTCCGTGGAAGAACCCATCGCAAACTCATCCATGTTCAAACGACCATAGAGGATTGCGCCAGCTGCTTTTAATCTTTCAGCGACAGTGCTGTCGTATGGAGAAATAAATCCAGCGAGCATCTTACTTGAGCACGTTAATGGCTGCTCACGCACAGCGATATTATCTTTAATGCCCACAGGAATACCGTCCAACGGCCCCAGGGATTTTCCTTCAGCACGTCGACGATCGGCGGCGTCTGCTTGGCGCAGGACATCTTCGGTATCTAAAGAATTAAAGGCTCCTAAAACCGTGTGTGTCTTCGCACGGGCTAATAACGATTCTACCAGCGCACGCGAGGTGACCGCTCCTGTCGCTAGGCGACGTGAGAGCTCGGCGGCGGACAATGTATGTAAGGACTCAGACATACTTAGGCTTCATCATCAACGACCCGAGGTACGGAAATCTGGCCATCACGGGAAGCAGGTGCGTTCCGCAGCACTGCTTCGGAGCCTAATATTTCGCCGGGTATATCCTGGCGTAAGGAAACGTCTGAAACGGTTATACGGAAAGGGGCGGCAGTCTTGCTTAAATCTGCTTCTGCAAGCTGACGGAAGTGTCCGAGCACTTGGCTTAGTTGACCCTCGTAGAGAGTTCGCTCCTCGGACGTCAGGCGAAGACGGGCAAGGCGCGCGATATGATCAATGTCGAGTCCCTCAGCCATAGGTTTTAACGGCGTACCGTCCAACCCGCCTTAGCAGCGGCGGCAGCAACCTGATCGAGGGCAGCCGTGACCTCAGTGTCAGTGAGCGTGCGGGTACTGTGACGAAGAGTAATTTCGAAAGCTAAACTGCGAGTATTCGGCGCAAGGCCTTCGCCCGAGAAAACATCGAAGCAGGTGACCGCTTCGACATCGATTTCCTTGCCCACTGCTTTCGCAGCAGCCTGGCGAAGACGCTCAGCGACATCGCCAGCACCGGTCGACGTCGGAACAACTAAAGCAATGTCACGTGTAACCGGCGGGAAAGAACTGAAGGCTTCAAAACGAGCCGACTTCCTTGCCGAAATAAATGTCGCTCGGGGTAGCAGAATTTCACCCGCAATCACAGATCCACGAATGTCCAAGGTACGTGTCCAACGTAAATCGAGGATACCGCAAGCTCCCTCAGCCGCGCGACCACGGTCGGCGAGTGTCGCTGCATGGCCTTCTTGCCAGAGACCACTGGAAACATCGGACCACGTGAGGCGCGTGTTCGCGACTCCTGCAGCCGTGGCTATACCCGTGAGTAAACGCTTCGCGCTAAATAAATCAAAAGGTTCGCGCGTCTTCCAACTACGCCGTGGGGCTTCTGTTAAAACCACAAAACCAATCGAGAGACATTCGCGCACTTGCCCGTCGGCCATCGGGCGGAAAACCGCACCCACTTCAAAGAGCTGACGCGGTTCTGCATGAACCGAAAGGTTTAATTGGAGTGCGCGGGCAAGACCTGGAATCAATGATGCGCGTAAATGGGTCTGATCGGCAGTCAGAGGGTTCTGCAAGGCGAGTTGTGCAGAACTTTTTGCATCAAGAACGCGAGTGACTTCAGCGACATCGCATAGCGAGTAGTGATAACACTCCGAAAAGCCTGCACCGGCGAGACGCAGTGCTACTTCGTGTACGAAACTTGCGGCTGGTGACTCTTCTTCGCCAGGCAAGGGAGCCAGTGGACGGCCAACAGGGACCTGAGCTGTTCCGTGAATACGGATGTATTCCTCCACCAAGTCGATGGGGCGATCGACGTCGGATCGGAATGAAGGCACGGTGACCTCAAGGCCTGTATTCGTGGCGTGCACGGTAAATCCAATGCGGCGCAGAACAGCCGAGACATGCTCCTCGGGCGCAGGCGTCCCAAGTTTAGCAGCCACAAATCCATTGGGCAGTTTGATGGTGCGATCGGATCGGGGAGCTTTACCGACAACAACCGCTGGGCCGACCACACGCGCACCGGCATGCTCAATTAATAAATCCGCAGCTAAGCGCGCAGCTAGGTCCACTCCAGCAGGATCGACGTCACGGGCAAAACGCTGCGAGGAGTCTGTCGCTAAAGTATACTGACGAGCGACGCGACGGACCTCGCCAGGAACAAACCAAGCAGACTCTAAAATGACATCGGTGGTGGTGGTAGCCACACCGCTTTCAGCACCACCCATAACGCCAGCCAGAACCAACGGGCGTGCTTCGTCTGCAATGACGCAGGTATTAGCATCCAACGTCAGCACGCGACCATCCAATAAAGTAAGGGTTTCGCCGGCACGCGCCGAACGCACTTCGATACCGCCTTTAACCTTTGCCGCGTCGAAAGCATGCAAGGGCTGACCTGTCTGCAACATCACCCAATTGGTAATATCGACGACATTGTTCACTGCACGCAGACCTGCGGCCTCAAGGTCACGTCGCATCCAATCCGGCGAAGGCCCTACTTTGACATCACGCAAGGTGCGCAGGGTGTAATACGGACATGTTTTAGAACTACTTTTAACGAAACCAAAGGCGTCCTTGGAGCTCGGCTTATCGGTTGTGCCGCTCGGTGCACGTGCTTCCAACGGTTTGAGTGGTCGACCCAGCGAAGCTGCAATTTCGCGTGCTACACCACGTAAGCCCAAGCAATCGCCACGGTTAGCGGTGACGGCAACTTCAAGGACGACATCCGGCGACGGGAAAAGTTTATGGATAGGTGTGCCGAGTGCTGGCGCGCGTGCAGTCAAAATGAGCAAACCATCTTCACCTGCAGGCAAACCGAGTTCGGTTGCCGAACAAAGCATGCCATGGGAATCGACGTCGCGAAGTTTCGAAGATTTGATTTCGAAATTTCCGGGAAGAATCGCTCCGGGTAAAGCAACCGGCACGCGGTCATTGACTTTAAAATTCTTAGCACCGCATACGATTTGGCGGAGGACGCCATCACCGGTATCAACTTGGCAAACACTCAATCGATCTGCCTTCGGGTGTTTTTCGAACGAGCGAATCTCGCCAACGACAAGATGCTCGATGGGCTGCAGGCCAAAGGTGGTAACCGAATCGACTTCGAGGCCGAGCATTGGCAGTAATTCGGAAACCTGTGTCGGGGTAACCCCAGACAGATCGACATGGCGCTCGAGTGATTGAAATGAAACGCGCATGGTCTTAGGCGAACTGACGCAAGAAGCGCAGATCGTTAGCGTAAAAATGGCGGATGTCGTCAATGCCGTGCACCAACATGGCAATGCGTTCGAGGCCAAGGCCGAAAGCGAGTCCTGACCATTCCGTGGCATCAAGGCCACATGCCTCAAGGACCTTCGGGTCAACAAGGCCGCAACCCAACACTTCAAGCCAGCGGTCAGAAAGGCGCCCTAAATTCGGCGAGCGAATGTCCATTTCAAAACTGGGTTCAGTGAAAGGGAAGAAAGACGGACGAAGTCGGGTTTCTGCTTCAGGGCCGAAAGTTTCTTTAACAAAGAAATCAAGCACGCCACGAAGGTCAGCCAAGGTGACATGGCGGTCGACCCAGAGGCCCTCCACTTGGTGGAAGTTCGCCGAGTGGGTGGCATCAACGGCATCACGTCGGAAACAGCGCCCTGGAGCCACGATGCGTAAAGGGGGTTTACGCGCGAGCATTGTACGCACCTGCACGCTCGAAGTATGGGTGCGCAGTAACAGATCTTCGTCACCTTTGCGCAGCGCATCGATGGAGCGAAATGATTTAGGTAAATAGAAAGTGTCCTGCATATCGCGCGCAGGGTGATCAGCCGGCGTATTCAACGCATCGAAGCAATGCCACTCCGTCTCGACTTCAGGTCCTTCGGCGATGACGAAACCTAATTTACGAAATGTGGCGAGGATCCGCTCGCGCGTGCGCGTCAATGGATGCAACGAACCCGACGCAACATCGGGACTCGCTAGTGAAGGATCGATCGTAGGCCCAAGCAGTGCAGCCAATTCTGCCTGCTCAACACGCGCTGACACGGTCGCCAGGATTTCATCAAGTTGAGCTTTAGCTGCGTTGACCATCTTGCCGGCAGCCGGCCGCTCTTCTTTGGAAAGCGCAGCCATCCCGCGCATCACGAGAGTCAGCGAACCGTTGGGGCCAACGAGACGAGCCTTGAGGGCTTCGAGTTCAGCACGGGTACGGATTTGCCCAGCGGCGTCGGCCGCCTCTTTGAGCGCGCTGTCGAGTTGCGACTGCATGGGGTTAAAGGTGTGTCGGACGAGGCCCTCTTCGCAAGCGAAAGCACCCTAAAACAGCGAGACCCCGGTAACCGGGGCCTCGCGAAAGGGCGATGAGCCGACCGGCTTAGGCCAAAGCGGCCTTAGCCTTACCAACAATCGCTTCGAATGCAGGAGCGTCGTGAATGGCGAGCTCGCTGAGATTCTTACGGTCGAGGGTAATGTTGGCTTTCTTCAAGCCAGCGATGAGGCGGCTGTAAGTAATGCCGAGAGGACGGCAGGCAGCATTGAGACGCACGATCCAAAGCTGACGGAAGTCAGTCTTCTTTTCGCGACGGTCGCGGTAAGCGAACTTTTCAGCGCGCTGAACAGCCTCCATCGCATGGAGATAAAGGCGTGATTTACTGCCAAAGTAACCTTTGGCACGTTTCAAGGTCCGCTTGCGGCGGGCCTTGGTGTAGGGAGCGTTAGTAACGCGAGGCATGTTATGTGTGTGGTTTAGTTTCTCGAGCCGGCGGGTCGCCTGGGAGTGTCACCCGCCTGACTGCGAAATAGATTAGCCGAGAGCCTTAGGCCCAAGGCATGGAAATTTTCATGGACTTCTCGAAGCCAGAATCGACGCGCTTCGATTTATTGGCGCGACGGCGTTGTTTGCGCGACTTGCTGGAAAGCAGGTGGCGGCCATTCGGTGAGCGGCGCATGACCTTACCGGTACCGGTAACCTTGAAGCGCTTGGAGATAGACTTGCGGGTCTTTTGCATGACAGAACGGTCGAACAAAGGGGGTTGAGGGGTACTTGTAAAGTGCGAATGTCTAAGGAAGTGTCAGGCCTTAGCCCCAAATCGAGCCCCTATCCTTGCAGATCCAGCCCTTTCCCCTACCCCTAAGGCCTATAGACCCTTATAAACCCTATGCTTACCCCCGGTAAAAAACCTAAACTTGGCTTTAAGGTCAGCGCTCTGGTCAATGGAACACCCGTAGAGACGACCTTTGCCAAACTCATCGCAGAAGGCCCAACGGTGGTCTCCGTCTGGATGCGCAACCATACCTCAAGCTGCGACAAGCAGTCTGTTGCCTTGGCTAAACACGAGAAAGCCATCCTGAAGGCAGGCTATCAACTCATCGGCATCTCTCGGGATAGCTGTGCTTCGCATGCTAAATACGCTGCCAAACACGCCTTAAAGTACACGTTGGTTGCAGACCCCGAAGACCTGTTTTCGCAGGCCCTGGATGCCGTGATCGAAAAATCAATGTATGGTAAAAAATATCAAGGTCCTGCCCGGGCGGCTTATGTTTTTGATGCGACTGGAAAGTTGACGGCAGTCATCGACAAAGTCGATGCAGCCGAGCACGGCAAACAAGTGCTCGACGTTCTAAAGAACGCCCAACGACCCTAATCATTCAGTCCAGGAAACCGCTGGCTGCCCTTAATCCATGCTTGAATCAGGGCGTGGCGTTAAGGATAGTTAAGCCAACACACCCCCAGCGCACCTGATGTCATTGCCCTTCCGTCCGACCGGCCCACGGCCGAAACCCACTCAGAACAGAGGCAATTTTAGGCGCGACCCAATGGATCGTGGTCCCAAGCGCAACGAACGTATTCGTGCGACTGAAGTCCGCGTGATCACCGCTGCAGGTGAAATGCTCGGAGTCATGCCAGTCGAAAAAGCACTCGGCCTCGCCAAAGAACAGGGAGTCGACTTAATTGAAATTGCTGGAACGGCGGTACCTCCCGTTTGCAAACTTATCGAACTGGGTAAGTTCCTTTACGAGGAATCGAAGAAGTCGAAGCACCAAAAACATACGGCGAAGATGAAGGAGCTGAAGTTCCGCCCGCGTATCGACACGCACGACCTCTTCATCAAAATCCGCCGCGCAGAAAACTTTCTCTACCACGGACATAAAGTTAAACTCGTTCTCCAGTACCGCTACCGCGACCTCGAGCATGCTGAAATTGGTATCGAGACAGTGAAACGCGTCATCGCTGAACTCGCGAATGTTTGCACCGCAGACAGCGTACCTAAGCGCACAGGACGCAGCATTGTCCTCGGCTTAACCCCCCTTCAACAGAATCGCCGAAAGCTCGTCCACAACGCAGAACCAGGCGACGAGAACATGGAAGACGACTCCGCCGTGGCCGACGAGCCCGACGAGCAGTAAGCCGACTGCGCACCCATGCGCATCTTTCTCTTACTCGTTCTCGCAACGGTTGTATCCCGTGCTGATGAAATTTGGCTCGGGGAGTCCATGGCACGGCTCGGGTTTTCCAACAACGCACCCGTGCGCGAAGGTCAAGAGGAGCGCTTCGAGCGAAGCAACCCGCGAGCTGTTGTGGTCGCTGAAAGAGATAAAGAGAGTATCACCATTAACGGCATACAGGTCGACATGGAGAGAGCCGTGCGAGCGAAGGCGTTTAAAGTCAAAGGCCAGCCCGACGTCATACGCCTAACCATCGAGCGCTGTGATTACGAAAAAATTCTCGTGCCGCTCCTCTGGGGTCCACCAGCGGGTTCCCGCAGGCCACTTCGTATCGTTCTTGATCCTGGTCACGGCGGCAAAGATTCGGGCACCGTTAATCCAGCGCTGAACCTCCAAGAAAAGAATTTAACGCTCGATTTAGCTAAACGACTCGCAGTCTTGCTTCAACAAAGCGGCCACGAGGTTCTATTGACGCGCTCTACCGATACTTTTGTTGAGCTCGGAGACCGCACGAAGTTTGCTAATCAAGTTAAGGCCGACCTCTTCCTTAGCCTACATTTCAATGCAGGCCCAATCAACAGAGCCGCAGGCACAGAAACCTACTGGCTTACGCCGGGGGGACAGCACTCCACAAAAGACTCCGCAAATGCAGGCACAGTCGGACAACTTCCCGGCAACACCTACGACGCGCTCAACATTAATTTAGCCTATGAGATGCAACGTGCGCTCATTACCTCTCTCGGCAGTACGGATCGTGGCACGCGTCGTGCCCGCTGGGTTGTACTCAAGGATTTGCAATGTCCAGGAGTCTTAATTGAGTCCGCCTTTCTTTCAGATGCCACCGAAGCACGTATCTACACCCAAGACGCAGCCCGACAACGGTTGGCTCAAATCATCGCTGCCGGCGTGGCCGCTTACGAAGCTAAGCTAAGGCGTTAATTGGTTTCAGTATTTGCACTCACCTCTCCAGCGTGAGAGAAGGTAGTTATGCACACGCAAGGCATCCCAGCATCGACGGCCAAGATGGCACTGCGCTGGGCCATTCTCATTCTTAGCACGTCTCTATTAGTCGGTGCATGCGGTGCAGCTTTTCTACACGCACTGGAATGGACCACGGGCACTTTTCAGACTCACCCAACCGAGTTCATTATGGCCCTACCCTTCTTGGGATTGCTCACGGTCTGGGCTTACTCGACATTCGCAGCCACCTCGGCGGGCGGGATTAAAACGCTCATCGAACAAATTCATCTGCCACAGACGGAGCCACTACCACGAAGCATGGCACCGGCCATTCTTGGGGGCACGCTCCTTGCCCACCTGGGTGGCGCTTCGGTTGGTCGCGAAGGCACCGCACTACAAATGGGTGCCGCCTGTGCGGATCAATTCTCGCGCTTCTACAAACTGACGTCCAGCGAGCGACAGACGCTTTTACTCTGCGGGGTAAGCGCAGGCTTTGCCGCAGTCTTTGGGACGCCACTCGCAGCGGCAATTTTTGCACTCGAATTCGTCAGACGTCGCACTTGGCAATTCATCCCCTGCTTAACCACCGCTTTACTTGCCGACTGGATAGGTCAAAAAATCTTTGGCGCACACCATCTCGATTACCACAGATACTTTCAGGGTGATAATCTAACGACGGTCGCAGGGCTTGGTTGGGCCGTCCTCCTGGGAGTCGCTTTTGGCGCGGCTGCCCGACTTTACCTAAAAGCTGCTCGCGACAGCCGCCGAGCTTTTGCACGCATACATAATCCGTATTACCGCATACTTTTAGGATCCGTCACTTTTGTTACGCTAATGCTATGCTGGAATTTAAGCGCGTACACAGGACTTGGACTTAACAGCATCTCGGAAGCTTTTACGCAGACACCGCCGGCATATTTCTGGGTCGTTAAAATCCTACTGACGGCACTTTGTCTCGCCGCTGGATTTAAAGGCGGAGAAGTTACCCCGCTCTTCTGTGTTGGCGCGACTCTCGGCGCATGGGTCGGTCCGCTTACGGGTTTACCCATCGAAATCTGCGTGGGCTTAGGCTTTGTAGCTGTCTTTGCTGGAGCGGGCGCTGTGCCCGTTGCAGGCACGGCGATGGCATTTGAAATGTTCGGCTTCGCCACAGGTACCTATGCACTGGCTGCTTGTTTTGTGAGTTCACTCATTGCCGGCAAACAACGTCTTTATTCGGAGACATAAGCGGCGAAGGGGGCTGCTTCTAACCTTTCCCCGGCCCTCGCTTTATATACAGTAACACGATGCACGTCGTGCTGTTACTCTTTACGGCGATAACCATTCGTGCCGCCATCGACCCTGCAACCGTGGTTGTTGTTTTTGCCGAAGGAGATCCTGAGTCAAAGAAACTTGCCGTCGAGTATGCCGAGCTCCGACACATTTCCGCAGATAACTGTATTGCTTTAAAAATTCCTTCCAGCGAACGAGAAAGCCTATCGTGGGAGGAATACTCGAGGGATGTTTTGAATCCGTTACGCTCTACCTTGCTGGAGCGAAAGCTGCTTGCCGGCAAGCTTGCCACTGAAACCGATAATCTAGGCCGACGAAGTTTAACGTTAACGGAAGATCCGCGCGTACGGTGGATCATCCTTTGCCGCGGTCTACCTTGGCGCATTCACCGCAATTCAGGTGCGGATGGAAAAATGTTTGGCCCCTCACCCATTTCGGAAGCTGCCAGCGTCGATAGCGAATTATGCCTACTGGCCACCGAGGACAGTGCCCCGAATGGTCCGGCACCGAATCCTTGGTATGGCCTAAGTGGAAACACCGAACCCAAAGAGAGTTCACGTTTTATTCGAACGGCACGGCTAGACGGGCCCACATTGGCAGGGGTTGAGCGCTCACTCGGGCGCATGTACCAAGCCGAGAAGCTCGGCTTACGTGGCCGGGCCTACATCGATCAAGGAGGACCCTATGCCGAAGGTGACACCTGGTTTAGTCGAAGTGCGAGCATCTGCCGCACCTTGGGTTTTCCCACCGACGTGGAGACAAGCAAAGAGGTCATGGGCACCGATGTTCGTTTTGACGCACCCGCATTTTACTTTGGCTGGTATACTCAGAAGCCCAAAGGGAAACTAGCGGAGCCTGGTACATTGCTCGCACCGGGAGCAATTGCTCTTCACCTACATAGCTTCTCAGGCCAAGCATTGCACGACCCTGTCAACGGATGGACTGCGGCACTCGTTGAAGCAGGGGCTGCGCTTACTTTTGGTAATGTGGATGAGCCATACCTCACACTCACTGTGCGGCCTGATGTGCTCATGGTCGAGTTAGCACAGGGCCACTGTGCGGGCGAAGCCGCCTGGAGAGCGACCCCGGTCATGAGTTGGATGGGCGTCATTATCGGTGACCCTTTTTATCAACCCTTCGCACACGATATACCCCAACAGTTGGCCGATCTTTCTGAGAAGCCCGACAACTTATCAATCTATGCATCCCTGCGTGCGGCTGAACTTATACGCAACAAGCCCGAGGATCGTAAAAAAATGCTCGTGGCTAGCTTCTATCAATCGCCCCGCCTCGCCCTGCTCCTCGAAATCGCCCGTGATGCGATTGCTGCGGGGCAAGACATACCCTGGGATAATCAAGTGCTCGGCTACCTCCCCCATGAAGATTACGGACTCGTTTTAGAGTCCGCTCGGCTCTTGAAATCCAAGGGTAAAACCGCCCAAGCCAAAGGGTTATACGAGCACCTCTTGGGCCGCTTGATTGGCAATCCCGCAAGGGCTGAAGGGTTAAAGGCCGAAGTCCCTCAATAAAGTCAGGCTTTACGCTTGCCAGAGGGGGTCTTGGCTGGCTTGTTCAAATCTCCTTTCGGCCCCTTGGCACATGCCAAGAGACTCTCCAAAAGGAAATGTTCACCCAACCAAACCCCGGACCCGTCCTCGCGACGACCGGGACACACAATAAAACAAATAATATGAGTATCATGGAAAAACTGCTCGCTGAATCCGGTTTCGGCGCGCTCAAGGCCCACAGGGTCGTCAAAGGCAAAGTTATGGAAATCCGCAAAGATTTCGTCGTCGTTGATATCGGCGGCAAATCCGAAGGATTCATCTCCCACTCTGAATTCCCAGACCTCGGCGAAATTCAAGTTGGTCAAGATCTCGATGTTTACCTCGAGCGTCTCGAAACCAAAGAAGGCACACCTCTCGTTTCCTACGATCGCGCGCTCCAAATCCGTCGCTGGGAAAGCATTGAAGCTAATTGCGTCGAAGGCTCCGTGGTCCAAGGCCGCGTGAAATCGAAGGTCAAAGGCGGCTTAATTGTCTCCGTTGGCGTCGATGCATTCATGCCTTCATCGCAGATTGATGTCACTCCCCCCAAGAATCTCGATGCGTACGTCGGTCAAACTTACGACTTCAAGATTATCAAAATTAACAAAGAGAAAAAGAATATCGTCGTCTCCCGTCGCGAGCTCATCGAAGAGCAACGCGCCGAGAAACGCCGCACACTGCTCGAAGACGTTAAGCCTGGCACGATCCGTCGTGGCGTGGTTAAGAATATCACCGACTACGGTGCATTCGTGGATCTCGACGGTCTCGACGGCTTGTTGCACGTCACTGACATGAGCTGGGGTCGCATTGGCCATCCTAATGAGGCTGTGAAGGTTGGCGAAGAGCTGACCGTCATGGTCATTGAAGTCGATCGCGAGCGTGAACGCGTCTCCCTCGGCCTCAAGCAGACCCTGCCCAACCCTTGGGAAGGCATTGAGAAGCGCTTCCCTGTCGGTGCTAAAGTGCACGGCAAGGTCGTCAACTTGGTTGCCTACGGTGCCTTCATCGAACTGGAAACAGGCGTCGAAGGTCTCGTTCACGTCTCCGAACTCTCATGGACCAAGCGCGTCCAGAAGCCTTCCGACGTTCTTAAAGTCGGCCAAGAAGTCGATGCGATCGTCCTTAGCGTTAACACCGAGGAGCAAAAAATCTCGCTCGGCGTTCGCCAGCTCGAAACGAATCCCTGGGAAATGGTTCGCCATAACTACCCTGTGGGCGCACGCGTCCGCGGCAAGGTTCGCAACCTCACAAACTATGGTGCATTCGTCGAACTTGAAGAAGGTATCGACGGCATGGTGCACGTCTCTGACATGAGCTGGACTCGCCGGATCACGAATCCTGGCGACCATCTCAAGAAGGGTGACGAAGTTGAAGCGCTCGTGCTCGACGTCGATGTCGACCAACAGCGCATCTCGCTCGGCATCAAGCAGACGATGGAAGATCCATGGTCTGTCATTGATCGCACGTACCACGTCGGCGACGTCGTTAAAGGTAAGGTTTCGAAGATCGCCAACTTTGGTGCATTCATCGAACTCTCCGATGACATCGATGGCCTCGTACACGTTTCCCAGATCTCGGAAGAGCGCGTAGAAAACGTCAAAGACGCCCTCAAGACCGGCCAAGAAGTTTCTGCCCGCGTCATCAAGATCGACAAAGAAGAACGCCGTATCGGCCTGTCCATCAAGGCAGCCAATTACGACGCAGAGCGCCTCCAAGCAGAAATCAGCAACTACGACCGCATCAAAGGTCCTTCCACCGGTCCCGCCCCAACAGGCGGCCAATCCACAGGTGGCGGCTCCTTCGGCGGCGGAGACTTCAACAGTCTCGGCGACCTGCTCGACAAGGCTGGCAACTAAGCGTTTATCCAGCTCTCAACAAGACCCCAACGAAAGTTGGGGTCTTTTTTTTGCACCCTTGAGCCAGAAGCCCTCAATGGCATACTTCCCGGATGCTTCACTGGGCCCAAGCCCTCAACTTTTGGCAAATTGGCCTAAGCCTCTTCTTTGTTTCACTCGCGTTGTGGCTATGGAGCTTATTCGGTCGACGTAAGCACGAACAGCTCGCCCAGAATCGCCAGGCGATACGTGTCATTGCCGACGCGATTGCGCCACTGCATGGCGTCGAAGGTAATCAGGTTAAGAGCCTGCTCTCACGTGATGGTAGCGATACGCTGAAGGCACTGCGCGTCGGCATTGCGGGAGCACAACGACGAATCTCCATTGGTACCTATATTCTAGCCCACGACATCGTCGGCCGTGAAGTCATGGCCTTACTGGCAGCACGGGCACGCACAGGCGTCGAAGTAAGGTTGCTCATCGACGCCGTTGGCAGCCGCATGTTGCCCGACTACCGATTAAAAGATCTGCGCGATGCGGGCGTGCAGGTAGCACGATTTAATCCCGTACTTTCTTTGCGCACACGCGGTTCAGCGAATTGGCGTAATCACCGTAAGATGGCTATTTTTGATGGCACCACCGCTATCATTGGAGGACAGAACTTGGGTGGGCAATATATTGGGAGTATGCCGGCGCGTCGGCGCTTCCGTGATGCATCTTTTCTGATTCAAGGACCCGCCGCGAATCACCTTGAGCACGTCTTTCTGACAGATTGGTGTCAGGCCTTAAACTTAGACCCCATTGATCTGAAATCTGTGCTTCGGGAAGAGGCTCCATGGGCAGGTAAAGATCAGGCCCACGTTATTGATTCTGGCCCCGATGCGCAATCAGACCCTCTTTGGCAGGCTCTTAATCGTGCAATCACTAGCGCACGCACATCGATTGATATCGTTACGCCGTATTTCATTCCAGATACAATTACGCTGACGGCACTCACCCGCGCAGCACGCGAAGGCATTCAGGTTCGCATCATTGTGCCGCGGAAATCAGATCACCGTCTAGCAGATTTTTCCCGTCGTCCCTATTTACGTAAACTCGCAGAAGCTGGTGCGGAGATTCGTTTCTATAGCCCAGGCATTCTTCACACCAAACTGGTTCTCATCGACAAAGCTAAGGCATTCATTGGCTCTGCGAATTTTGATATGCGTTCGTTTTTCCTTAATTACGAAATCACTGTGCTGGTTCAGCAGAGCCAATCGTGTGTAGAAATCGCTGACTATATTGAGGGACTCGCTAAAGAATCGAAGGAGCCTTCGCTGTCTTTAATCCGGGGAGCACGTACCTGGCGTGGCCAACAGCTTGAAAAGCTAGCACGGCTCATCGCACCCCTGCTTTAAACCGAAGCTAAGAAAGCGCGCACGTGCGCAAAGAGGCTTTCGCTTGGCAAAAGAAAGGCATCGTGACCTGCGTCAGTGGCGACCTCGAAATAGGCACCGCGCTTACCAGCAGCTGCAGTGATAGCCTTTACTTCTGAAGGCGGGTAAAGCCCGTCCGTCGAGAAAGCTACCGCAAGGATTGCAGGGCCGTCCGACTTAAAAAGCTTACCGGCTGCCGCCCTGCCGGAGAGGTCAAAACGGTCAACGGCGCGCGTGATGCGAATCAATGAGTTCGCATCGAAGCGACGCACAAAGGCATCACCTTGATGGCGAAGGTAACTTTCGACCTGCCATTGAACCGCATCGGTTGGTTTAGCGCCCGGGACGGTTTCGCGCGCAAACTTCTTCTCGAAAGCTGCGGGTGAAAGATAAGAGATATGCCCAATCATGCGTGCCACAGCTAAACCGTCTTCGGGACCTTCGCCAGCGTGGTACTGTCCACCGCGGTAACGCGGATCGGCTAAAACGGATGCACGGGCAACGGCGTTTAAAGCGAGAGCCAAAGGGGGTTGGCGCAGGCCACACGCAAGCGTGACAATGCGATCAACGGCTTCAGCGTGGTCGGCCGCCCAAAGGAGTGCCTGCATGCCACCTTTCGATCCTCCGACAACGGCGTGAAGTTTTTTAATACCTAAATGTTCAACAAGGCGGCGCTGGGCGGCTACAATGTCCGCACAAGTGATTTCCGGAAAATCGCCGCCGTAAGGTTTGCCTGTAGCAGGGTCATTGGAAAGTGGTCCAGTTGAACCACGACAGCCACCCAGACAGTTGATGCCGATGACAAAGAATTTATCGGTATCAACCATCTTGCCGGGCCCGACAAAAGCATCCCACCAACCAGCCTTGGCATCATCTGCGCTATACTTGCCCGCTACATGGTGATCCCCGCTTAAAGCATGCGGGACAAGAATAGCGTTTGAGCGACTTGCATTGAGGACGCCGTAAGTTTCGTAGCGGAATTCAAGGGAGGGAAGCGTGCCGCCTAATTCGAGTCGCAAAGGTGCCTCCAGGGTGACATCGCATGACTTCACAAGGCCGACTGAGCGGCCAGGCGATGCAATAGGGGTGTCATCCGTCATACCGTCAGCCAAGCCACACCCAGCCCTATTGGCAAGCATCGCCCGTGACATAAACTTTCATGGGTATTCTAAGAAGGTTTGCCCCCCGTCAGGGCATCAACATCAGAGGAGGCGTGCACGGCGGACATTCCCACCCAGACGGCGACTGCTGTAGCAGCGAATCCCCTGACCGTTCGGCCTCAGCGGTAGAGACTCTCCGACAAAAGGGCCTCCGCATTACCGAAGCACGTCGGGCCATGATTCGGACTTTAGCCTTATCGAAGGTGCCACTTTCAGCGGATGCACTGCACCAGAAAGTAGGCGCCGAGAAAGTTGACCGTGTGACCGTCTACCGAAGCCTCGATGCCTTTGAACTAGCCGGTGTCGTCCAACGTCACCCTTTAGAAAAAGGCCGATCACTGTACGCCCTCGCTGCAACGGATCACCACCATCACCACCTTGTTTGCCGGCAGTGTGGGAAAATTGAGCGACTCAGCAGTTGCGATACGACTGCCATCGAAGCAGCGGCTAAAAAACGTGGCTACACCCAGTTAACACACGTTTTAGAAATTTACGGACTTTGTCCCACCTGTACTCATGGCTAATTTTCCACGGAAAGCATTCATTCTGGGCGCAGGTTTGGGCACTCGCCTCAAACCGCTTACAGATAAAACGCCTAAGCCATTATTGCCGATTGCCGGCGAACCAATGGTCATGCGCGCCCTCAGGCACCTCATCCGAGCAGGCGTAAGCGAATTCATCATCAATACCCACCACTGCGCCGAAGCTTGGGCGACAGTCTTTCCAACGCGTGAATTTGAAACAGCTAAGGTAACTTTTGTCCACGAACCCACACTCCTGGAGACAGGGGGCGGTCTGGCCAATATCGCACCACTGCTGAACGAAAACGATGCCGACTTGATCGTTTGGAATGGAGACATTCTTTCAGAATGCGACCTGCTCGCATTGTTTAACACCCACGTAAAGACAGGGGCGGAGTCGACACTCTTAGTGCGCAAAGAAGGGCCCAATCCTAATGTACGTGTGGACAACAAAGGCGTCGTGACCGACTTGCGAAATCGCCTGAATGCCAAAGGCGGAGAATACCAATACACGGGAATTTGTATCGTCACACGCAGCTTTGCACTTTCGGTCCCACCCACAGCGGAATCTCTCGTTGAACATTTCCTGCGCCGAATCTCTGAAAAAGCAGGGAGCATCCGGGCTTTTCTTGATTCCAGCAGCCAGTGGGAAGACATCGGAACACCTGAAGCTTACGAGGCTCTTCGAAAGAAACTCGAACCGCGCATCACCGTAAGCCTAGAAGAGGCAGCTCGCGGGCTAAACTGCGATCTGGTTGCAGGCGGAGAAATTGTTCGCGGAGGTTCTGCTCGGAAATTTGCCCGTTGCTCATCTACGGCGCACGGTAAAGGCATTCTCTGCGTCGACGATGGGTCGAAGCCTGAGAATCAATTGTATGGCCCCATCGCGCGCACACTGCGTCAAGCAGGGCTCAATGTACCTAACGTATTTGCTGAAGATGCCGACCGCGGCGTTCTTTTGCTCGAGGACCTGGGCAACCAAGACTTACTGGCAACCACGCAAGAGGCGACGTTCCCTTGGACAGCTTACGCTTCCGCAATTGAGCAAGTCGCTAAACTCCACCGGGAAGGTGCGGCGGCTATACAGGCAGCTGGCATTACCCTTTCTGACCCCTTCTCCCCTGCCCTCTATCGCTGGGAGCGAGAGTACTTCATGGAGCACGCCACCGCAGGCGCACGGCTTGACCGCGGGGTACAAGATGAAATGGCCTCCCTTGCGACTGAACTCCTTAAAGACGCGGCGGTATGCATTCACCGTGACTTTCAGTCACAAAACATTCTCATACACGATAACAGCGCATGGATGATTGATTTTCAGGGCATGCGACTTGGTTCTAGCTTCTACGACTTTGCGTCACTCGCTTTTGATCCTTACGTAAAAAGGGACGACATGCAGTTATGGCGTATTGAAATCGAAGACCATGCTCGCGAGGTTTCAGAGTGGAAAGGCTCGCGCGATGCCTTCACCCAACTCTTTAACACGGCGGCTACCCAGCGCCTGCTTCAGGCCTGTGGGGCTTATGCAAACCTCGGACGTCGCCAAGGCAGACCCGACTTCCTTGCACACCTACCCCAAGGCTTAGCCCTGCTCGCTATCGCTGCCTCGCAATGCGGCCGCAATCGCCTGGCAAACCTTGCCGGAGATTTAGCAGAGCGCGCTCAGAAGAATAAAGGCAAGTGATCGTGCAGCCATTGACGGAGGCTCGATTCGTTACGACGAACCTCTTCTTCGCGCTTCTGTCTTTCCTCTTCGCGCTGAGCAATTTCCTCGTCCGTCGGTGCAGCCGCACGGATAACACTGCCTGCAGGAATCGACGAGCTTCGGTCTTTAATTAAAGGCTGAGCGACAGACTCTTTAACAGCAACCGGACTCGGTACAGTTTGTGGACTACGCACGACGGGTGTACCGGTTTTTACCGCAAGACTATCGGCAATCTTGATCTCGGGGGTCTGCGGGGGGCTGACCGCCTTCGCTGTCGGTGCATGGAGAGTTTCTTTTAAGCGATCTGAAGGTGTCCGTGGAGAATGGACGTCAACTTTAGCTGAGCTCGCAGACTCGCGACCTTGCGGCGCAGAAGGCTCCGAAAGTGATGCTGTACGACTGGAGTTTGACTCAGGTAAGGCTTTCGCTGACGCGACGCTTAGAGATGGCGATGCGTTGTTTGACGAAGGTGTCATGGCTTGCGCCGTAGCAACCGAAATACCGACGGAACCTGAAGTCGCGCCACCAACGGAAGCAGAAGGTGTAGGGACTGAAAGAGAAGGCGACGTGGGCGTTGAGCTGCCCCTCGACACTTCACTCGGTGTAACCTGAATGGATACGGGCTGGTCCTTGGTGACATCGTGAACGTCTGTATCGAGTCCTGTACCTAAACGAAGAGACTGATGTGTGCCGCTAGCGTTCGCGGAACTACCCGCAGGAACGGCAACAGGTAGCGCCCGCGTACTATCGACTCCAGTAGACTTAGTTGCAGGCAACACCAAGGCCGGAGCTTGTCCATCGTGCGCAGAAGCAACACCACTTGTAGAGACGCCACCGAGTTGTATGTTATTTCCGTTCGTCGCTGCATCACTCAATGGAGCGAGCTGGCCTAAAGGTATGGGTGAATTTTTCTCAGGTGCGCCGGGTGTACCCAAGTTAGCACTTAAGCCTGCCGAAGAAGGTTTTGGCGTAGATGACTGTCCGGTGACATCACCGAGTGCCGGGGCAAGGCCTGAACCAGCGGTAATCGTCGAACCTGGAACTGCACCCATACGCGGTGAACCTGAATCAACACCGCCTGCAGGTGCACCCTTGTCGAGAGACAGGGCTGGCGAGCGATCGACAGGCGGCAGAGGCAGGCGGAGGGGTTGACGCAGTGGATCGACGGCAACGGCCGGCTTTGTTGGCACAACCTTTGCCGGCGCGATAGGAGCAGGCGCAGGTGACGGATCTTCGGAAGGTTTTTTAACTTGGACTGCGGTAGGACTTTTCTCGCGAGGGATGGCAGGGGCTGGTGGCGCATCCGCCGGAACGCTCACAGGTTCTGGAGGAGGGCCTCTATCGGGTGAGGTCTGACCTTCACCCCAACCACCATACGGCACGCCGTCCACCGGCGAAGGTGGCGACATACAACAGCCAGCGAGTGCCAGGAGGGCCGCCAAACTTAACCATGGACGGCTCTGGAACATCATTCTTTAACGCAACAAAGACTGCAGAACGCCAACCATCGGCTGAGCAAGTCCGCCATCTGTACGTGCATTGACGGTAAACTGGGCGACTTGAGGCGCGGGGTAGGATTTTTCAACAATCACTTGTTGAACGCCGCCGGCATTACCTTCGTTAAAGGCTAAACGAAGACGTTCAGCAAAAGCATCAAACTCTAACGAATCGCCACAGCGTTGCAGAAGTCGGCCTGAAAGATCTTGTGCATCTAAGCCACCGCGAACGAGTTCGCTCGACAATGCATTGGGACGCTCCCCGGGATATTGATAACGAGCAACCAGCTTAACTTGGTCGGCTGCAATCGTGCGCATACCTAAAATAAAATCGAAGTCGACGTTGGCCCGGAGCTGATTGAATCGCTTACGCGTAGCGAGATCCATGGGCAGTCGACGAAAAAAACGTTCCGTATTCAGCCAGAGCGAAACGCTGGCATCGGAGCAATAAGCCATGGTTGGAAGTTCTTCCTTGAGCTCAACTTGTCCTGCAGCCAACGCGAGACAGTTACGAATTTCTTGACCAATGCAGGGCGTGACCGGATCACCTTCAAACTCTACCATTAAAATGGCAGCGTTCGCCGTCACGCCGAAAGTAAAAAAACCGCCTTGGGGGTCGAGGTAACGACCATCGGCGTAACGAATCATCGCGCGACTACGACTTAAGTCTGAGGCAACAACTTCTCCCGATCGTAGGCTCGAGCGAATCTGTGCGGATAAGCGCGAGAGTGCAGCTTCAGCTGCGACAGGATCGTTAATTCGAAAAACTAATCCGCAGATGACGACCGGACGGCCGGTTTTTCCGGCAGTGACGCGGATCGGAAATTTAGCGAAGGCAAAAACTTCTGATTTAGCATCCATACCATGACCGACTAAATCTTGGAGTGCTTGCGTTGCCACCGGGCCACCTACCCAGTCTAACCACGCCGAGAGCACAGGGTCGGCCTTCGCAGTAACAGCCACTGGTACGGCTTCGGATTTAATCGACTGCGTTGCGCCTGCGACATCATTGGCGGCATGCTTGGCGCGAATAGGGGCTTCGGGACGAAACGTAAGCACCGCAAAACTATCGCCAGGGATGAGTCGCGTCTGTTCCTGGGGCAATGCGCCAAAGAGCGTCGCGCCCCTTGGCCAGATTAACCAAGCGACAATGACGGCTACGAGGGCAACGGAAAGTCCGACAATCGCCGCCCGTGAACTTGAAGTGGAAACGCCCGTAGCCATCGCATGCTTAGGCTCATTACCCTTTAAGAGAGCAACGTTGAATCCAATGACTAAGGTCACAGCGAGAGGGTCGAACACGAGAACGAGGACAACGATGAGCCATTTGACGACGTCGTCGGCGGTGACATCAAACGCACGTGCAATGAATCGGTAAGTACCAATATCAGAGCGTTGAGTCCGCTGATCGAGTTCGTCTTTCTCTTTGGTTAACTTATTGATGTCTTTTTGCAACGCATCGACCTTGTTCTCGCCTGTGTCTGCCTTCTTTTTACTTTGGGCATCCAGGGCGGCAAATTTTTCTTCAGCCACAGCCACGGCCTGCGTACCAACTTTATTCACTTCTAAAGCTTCAGCGTCTAATTTTTGTAGGTCTTGGCGCAGGGCATCATCAACCGTTTTCATTTCTGCAGCAATGGCAGTCGCTTGCTTGAGTTGCTCATCACGCAAGCGCTCGATGCGAGCACGGGCACGATCGAGGTCAGTAGCGATAGCGGAACGCTCGCTGAATTGCTGATCGCGCAGGTCTTGACCCTTACGGACACCATCTGAAAGGTTCAGGAATCCACTGTTACCCTGCTGGGTATAGGCATCGACCGCACGGTCGAGCACTTCAACGCGCTTCAGCAAACTCGCAATAGTCGCCTCGTCCGCTGCTACTGACTTAGTCAACGCATCTGCTTGAGCTGAATTACGCTCCGCGGAGGCACGCGCTGCGGTCGCACGGCGTTCATTGGCGGCAGCACGAGCTGCTTCAATACGAGCCAGTGATTGGGAAAGGGTGTCTCGCTCGAATGCCACGCGCTCTTGTGCACGGGTTAAGTCTTCACGGCTAATGCCGATGGACTGATTATTGACGCCGCGCGAAGCTTCAATCAGGGCTTTCTTGTCAATAATTTGAGCCTCGATACTGCGGATCTGACTTTCGGCAGCCCGTAATCCTTGATTCGTCTGCTCATAAGCACGTGCCAGGTAGCCGTAGTTACCGAGCGAGGTGATGCCAACAAGGACGACCAGAGCGATGGTCAGGTAACATTTAAGGGCAAACTGGATGGTCGCCCAGTAACGGTAAAGGAAAGAGGCTGCGACAAGCTTACCGATCTCAAGGGTGGCAGCCATGATCATCACAGGCCACTCGGAGCCGGCAAAGAGCAGGCCTAATCCGCGAACGGAGAAGAAGGCGGAGCAGCCAGCGATGAGGAAGGCGGAGGCTCCTATGACGAGTGGAAAACCTGAACGGGCAGAGGGAGCAGAGTTTTGGCTCATGGCGTACCCTACCCTACCTCGCCCTTGTCTGTAAAGCAGAGATAGCGTTACACTTATGTCACTCTAGGGGTTAACCGTGCACCTTTTGGTCAAGAAAACTGACGACCTCATCTTCTGTCATTCGAACCTGCTCCAATGTATCACGGTTACGCACGGTCACGCCGGCGTCCTTCTCCAGGGTATCAAAGTCGACAGTGATACCATACGGCGTACCAATTTCATCCTGGCGACGGTACCGTCGACCAATGGCCCCTGCCTCATCATAAAAGACGTTGAATCGACGCTGTAAGCGCTGGTGTAAGGCTTTTGCACGAGCGACTAATTCAGGCTTATTCTTCAACAAGGGGAACACGGCAGCCTTGAATGGGGCGATGCGCGGGGGAAGTCGCAATACCGCACGCTTCTCACCCTCGACCTCATCTTCATGGTAAGCTGTAGCCAATAAAGCCAAGAAGACACGGTCGACACCAACCGAAGGTTCAATCACGTGAGGAATGAAACGCTGCTTCGTGGCTTCTTCAAACCAATCCAGCTTCTGGCCCGAAACATTGCTGTGCTGCGTTAAGTCGAAATCACCACGTGCCGCGACTCCTTGAAGTTCCTGCACGCCAAAAGGAAATTCAAACATGATGTCTGTGGTTCCTTTGGAATAGTGTGCTAACTTTTCCCTAGGGTGTGCGTAAAGCGAAAGCTTAGCGCGCGGAATACCAATGGACTCAAACCAAGCCAAGCATCGCTCGATCCACTCTTGGTGAGACGCGCTCCAATCGGCTTCCGGTGAAATAAAGTATTCAATTTCCATCTGCTCGAATTCTCGGGAACGGAAAATGAAGTTGCGTGGATTAATCTCGTTGCGGAAAGCTTTACCAATTTGCGCGATGCCAAAAGGTATCTTCACGCGACCGGTATCGACGACGTTCTTAAAGTTAATAAAAATACCTTGGGCAGTTTCAGGCCGCAGGTACGCAACTGCAGAAGCGTCCTGCATCGCACCCACGTGCGTTTGAAACATCATATTAAAGGAGCGCGGCGGCGTTAAGCTGCCAGGCTTTCCAGTCGCTGGTGAGGGAATCTTTTCGATCTCTTCCGGCTTCGCCTCGGTAAAGTCTCGAAGCACAATCGGCTCGAGTGCGCCTTGTTTGGCCAACTTGCGCTTCATGTCATTCGCAGCCTCATCAGCCTTCGCCTGCATGGCTTCATCCTCCAGCACTGAAACATAGCCGATGGTTTCGCTAGCCACGCGAACCGGGGCGAAGAAAAGTTGGTCTGCGCGGTAGCGCATTTTGGACTCCTTACAATCAACCAATGGGTCTGTAAAATTCTCCACGTGACCTGAGGCCTTCCAAGTCGTTGGGTGGTGAATGATCGAAGAGTCGAGACCAACGATATCATCACGGCGGTGCACGAAGTCCTGCCACCATGCCTGCTTAATGTTGTTTTTTAATTCAACGCCCAATGGGCCGTAATCAAAAAAGCCATTAAGCCCACCGTAGATATCGGAAGATGGGAATACGAAACCTCGGCGCTTACAGAGGTTAAGAATAGATTCCATGAGCGTGGATGCTTCGGCCATAAAAGTATGCACAAACCTTCCCAACACCACGTCCAATCGGCAAGCCTCGATTGACTTAGTGAGCTTGGTCCTCAGGTAGTGACGCCCGTAAATCTTCAGCCGATTGTCGACATTTAGTGGAAAAACGGCGAATCGATTCGCCCTCTTTTTCTGGCCACTCAACAAACTCGCGATCCAGGCTATCCAAGCTAGCCTCAGCCATTCGCAACCCTTCACGCAAATCGGCTAAATGGGTTTGGGCTGCGCCGAGAGCTTCTGGCCCAACAAGCCTTTCAAGCCGTTGAACCGCCAGCCGCAGACGGTTTGATTTTTCAGTTAAGCCACTTGGAGCCGCCTCGGTTCTGCGTACGCGTGCCTCAAGGTCAGCCAAGTCCTCCATAAATGCATCAACTTTTAGGCGAAAATCTGTAGCTGCGAGCTTCTGAACTAAAGGGACAACTTGAGCCGCAGCCAGCTGACTGTCGCAAAGCTGCCAAGGCAACTCATCGGAACCTCCAACGGCAACGAGACGCGGACTTCCGGGCGACCAAACTAAATCAACTTCGAGAAAACCTGAAGCAGGGTTCACGGGTACAAATTGCACACGTAAGCCTTCATCAATCTTTTCAAACATCTTCGAGAGTGACGGGTCCTTGGAAACATCCAACGAAAGCACAATCTCTGGACGAATTTTTCCTGATTCTCCGTCTGACCATAAGCCGACCTTAGTGACTTGTCCTACAATCACACCTTTCAGGCGAATCGAAGATCCTACGGCCACCCCATTTACTGAAATTTCTGGCCGCACGACATAGCGAGCATAAGGCACTGCTGCCGCACGCCGTACGAAACAAACCAGTAAGACAATCGCAACCACAGCGGCTGCAAGGACCGCAACGCCCCAAAGGCGCCACCGCCTTAAGTGGTGGTTTGCGGGTAGCTGCCTAGCCATTTGACATTCTCGCAACGCTTGGCGAGGTCACCAACTGCTTCCTGAATAGTGGGTGAATCCCAGTGCCCAGGAAAATCGATGAAGAACTGGTACTCCCACGCTTGTCGACGACTTGGCCGTGACTCAATACGCAGCAGATTAAGTCCCCGTGAAGAGAAAGTATTTAAGGCGGCCTGGAGCGCACCTGGTTCATGCCGCAGCGTCACAACAATGCTCGTCACCTCATCCTTTGCACCTGGAGGATTTGCCTTAGGCCCAACAACAAAGAAGCGGGTGGCATTGTCGCGACGGTCTTGAATCGCACGCACTAAAACAGGTACACCACGAATTTCGGCAGCAGACGCTGCGGCGACCGCCGCAGAGGTCGGATCTTTGGCTACCGCTTCAACAGCTGCAGCGGTACTCGATGCATCAACCAATTCTGCCTGAGGTAAATTGCGCGCCAACCAGTTTCGACATTGGGCTAAAGCAATATCTTTAGAAAGCACTCGTCGGACTTTATCTAAGGGACCTTGGCCAACTAAACAGTGCTCCACGTCGAGCGTAACTTGTGCAATAACTTTGAGATCAGATTCGGCTAAGAGATCTAAAGAATGACTCACGACGCCTTCGGTAGAATTTTCAACAGGGACTACACCGTAGGAAGCTTCGCCGCGCTGTACGGCAGAAAAAATATCGTCCAATGTGCGCATAGGCGCCACAGGGACACTCGATCCAAAGACACGAATTGCGGCTTGTTGAGTGAATGAGCCTTCGGGCCCTAGGTAAACAACTGGCGCGTGCATCTGTGCACCAATCGACATGGAGATGATTTCTCGGAACACCGCACGTACGCCACTGGAGGGCAATTCCTTCGACGCCGACACGAGGCCAGCTAAGACCTGCTCTTCCCGATGGGGAGCGTAGATTGCAGCACCTGCTTGAGCCTTGGCTTCGCCGATAGCACGCGCTGTCCGCAGGCGCTCAGAAAGTAGACGAAGGATTTCGCGATCAATCCGGTCTACCTCTTTACGATGATCGTCTAAACTCATGACTCGGTTGAAGGAGGCGCTTCACCTTCTTCGGATACTAATCCAAGATCTGCTTCTTCCACGGCGACAGGCGCAGTGGCGCGGGTAATCCACTCGGAAATTTGTGCAGGTGAAAGCACGTCGGAAGCAGGTAATTCTCCCAACGAACGTAACCCTGAGAAATCTAAGAACTTATCAGTGGTACCATATTGCAAAGGACGACCAGGTAAATCGGCACGACCTGTCACCGCAACGAGTTCGATTTCTTGCAAGCGAAGAAGCGCGCTTTCGATGGAGACGCCACGGATGGATTCCATTTCGGCACGCGTTACGGGCTGACGGTAAGCAATAATCGCCAAGGTCTCGAGTGCCGCCGATGAAAGGCGCTGTGGACGCACTTCGCCGCGCAACAAACGAACCCAGCCTGCATAAGCTGGCGAAACAACTAAGCGAAATCCTTCAGGACCCTGAAGCACCCGGCAGACATCATTGGATTCGCGTAACTCAGCATCCAACTGCTCCATGGCTTCGCGAATTTGCGTCGCCGTCACCAGTGTGGGAACTTGATCGATAATATCCTGGATGACCTCTTGGACAGGTGCGGCTTCTTGACCCGCAAGGGAGTCATTGGCGACGGATCCTGACTCCGCATCTGGGAGTGACGCACGGCGTTCGTCGTGGTGACGTTGCACAACCTTTTGGATGTCCTTGATGGAGATAGGGTCCGATGTGGACAAAAGGAGCGACTTAAGGACGCGCTTGAGGTTGAATTCCACGGGAAAATGAGTTGGGTTAAGGTAGACGCGGCCGTAAGGTTCGCGTGTACAAAAACTGATGTCGGCTTTGCCGACTGTCCACCGCAGAATCTTCACAAACTTATGCCCGACCCCCAAGCCCAACGCCGCTACTCCTCACCTGTTGTTGACGGCCCTGACCGCGCCCCCAGCCGAGCCATGCTCCGGGCCGTAGGCTTCTCGGAGGCTGATTTTACAAAACCCGTCGTCGGGGTCGCCTCAACTTGGTCAATGGTGACGCCCTGCAATATGCATATCGACCGCCTGGCCACTGAAGCCGCCAAAGGAACCGAGGCGGCCGGCGGTAAATCGATTATTTTCGGCACCATTACCGTCTCGGATGGCATTTCCATGGGCACGCAAGGCATGCGCTACTCCCTCGTCTCACGCGAAATTATTGCCGACTCTGTTGAAGCCGTGGCAGGCGCAGAAGGGTTTGACGGTTTGGTCTGTATTGGAGGCTGCGACAAAAATATGCCCGGATGTGTGATGGCGATGGTTCGCTTAAATCGTCCTTCAATTTTCGTCTATGGCGGAACGATTGTACCCGGTCTTCACCACGGAAAGCCGGCTGATATTGTAACTGTATTCGAAGCCGTTGGACAACATGCGGGCGGGAAGATGACCGATGGTGAACTCAAAGAAATCGAATCGTGTTCTATCCCTGGCGAAGGATCGTGCGGCGGGATGTACACCGCCAACACCATGGCCTCGGCCATTGAAGCTCTCGGCTTAAGCCTTCCAGACAGCTCTGCACAGTTAGCAAATTCTAAAGATAAACTTTCCGATTGTGCTCGCTCGGGCGCCGCCGTGGTTGAGTTACTTCGTCGGGGTATTCGCCCGTCAGACATTCTTACCAAGGAGTCTTTTGAAAACGCCATCACCGTGGTGATCGCCTTAGGCGGATCGACGAACGCCGTACTACACTTAATCGCTATGGCACACAGTGCTGGCATTTCCGTTACCCTTGAAGACTTCGAGCGCGTTGGTCGACGGGTTCCCGTGCTGTGCGATCTAAAGCCTAGTGGTAAATACAATATGGCCCACTTTGTTCGCATCGGCGGACTTCAGCCACTGTTGCGCCAATTGCTCGACGCAGGATTACTTCACGGAAAGTGCCTAACAGTAACCGGAAAAACCATGGCGGAAAATTTAGCCGACGTAAAACCGTACGCAGCCAATCAGGATGTCGTGCGCCCCATGGATAATCCAATTAAGAGTGACAGCCATTTGCGCATTCTACGCGGAAACCTCGCACCCGAAGGTTCCGTTGCGAAAATCTCCGGCAAGGAAGGCCTCAGCTTTACAGGCAAAGCGATTGTTTTCGAATCTGAGGAAGCGAGCCTGCGTGGCATCCTTGATGGCGCCGTCAAAGACGGGCACGTCATCGTGATCCGTAATGAAGGCCCCGTCGGCGGACCTGGCATGCGCGAAATGCTCGGACCAACGAGCGCCGTCATGGGTAAAGGCCTCGGCAAGACAGTTGCCCTCGTCACCGATGGACGTTTTTCCGGAGGCAGTCACGGATTCGTGGTTGGCCATATCACGCCGGAAGCTGCGGTGGGTGGACCACTCGCACTGGTGCATGACGGCGATACCATCACTTTGGATGCAGTGCGGAATGAAGTTAATCTCGAAGTGTCTCCAGAGGTACTCGCTGCCCGCCGCGCAAATTGGAAGGCAGCACCGCCACGCGAAACCCGTGGTGCGCTCGCCAAATATGCCCGCCAAGTTTCTTCGGCGTCACTGGGTGCAGTGACCGATCGCTAAGCTCGCGCTTAAAAACCTCTTAGACGCGAACGAGTTTGATCGGGAAAGTCCGGCCCGAGTTCCACTGGGCAACGTAGATAGACTCTTCGTCATCGATGGCTACGCCGTGGGGGAAGTGGAAGGGGTTGTTGGCAGAAGTGGTTACCTTTTGCAGAACGCCATCTTTATAGACAGGCGCATCACCGCCCACATTCGAGACGACTTTAAAATCGGCATCGACGACAGAAATGAGTCCAGCTGTACCCGGCGGGATTGCGCAATTCGCATTGAGAGAGATCTGCGGGATGAAGCTATGTTTACCGTGCTGAGTGACAAAACATGGGAAGCAATTCGCGAAGGTGAATTTTGCGAGCGCCTTGCCGTTGAGATCGAAACGCTTGATGGCGCTCTCTTGTCGTGAGGCGATGTTGAAGTAAGACTTTCCTGAACGAGTGTCGACGCTGCCACCATGACACGTCGCGAGGTGCGCAAGGTCATTTCCAGGTAGGTGGTTGCCTCCAAAAACGGAAATCTCTTCGCCCTTTGCACTATAGCGCGTGACCTGAGAAGACCCGTAGCCATCCATCACGTAAAATTCACCATTAGGGGCAACCGCAACATCGGTCGGGCAATAGCCGACTTTAGGGTCAACGTAACGTCCACCCTTGGGCCGCCCTAACTCCAAGAGAACTTTACCATCAAGGGTGCACTTAAAGATCTTTCGGCTATTCGTGTCGGTAAGGAATAAAAATTCTGTGCCGTTTTGGTTCACGAGGGTCATACCATGTGCCCCTGGGAACTTCTTTTCCCACGTCGTCAGCAATTTTCCTGAACGATCATAAATCATCATGCTATTTGAAGTGTCCGTATTAAACAGGAAGATACGGCCAGCTTTATCCTGTACCATGGCATGGCAGTCGTTGACGGTGCGGCCCTCCGTCTTACCCCAGCCCACAATTGGACGGTAACGGAAATCGCCTTGTCCAAGAATTTCAGGGTGCGTATCGCCATCGGCAGCCCATGCACGGCGGGCAAAGAGACCAGAGACAATGGAGATGGTTGCGAATTGTCCAAGAAAC